>DASTNU010000218.1:0-5113 GCA_035720605.1 Longimicrobium sp.
GCATGATGCGCAGCTCGTCGGGGGCCACGGAGTCCGGCACGGCGCCGTCGGAAAAGAGGTGCGCGTGCATGTCGGCCAGGCCGGGGATGAGGAACTTCCCCGTCCCGTCCACCCGCCGCGCATCCACCGGCACCTGCGCGCTGGCCGCCGGGCCGATGGAGACGATGCGCCCTCCGCGCACCAGCACCGTCTGGTCGGCCAGCACGCGCTCGCGGTCCATGGGGATGACGGAAACGTGCGTGAACGCCACCGCGTCCTGCGCCGCCGCGGCCGCGGGCGAGAGCGCCAGCAGCGCGCCGAGCAGGATGCCGGATGAGGATCGGATTCGCGTCATTGCTTCGGGCGGTGGATGGGAGTGGCTCGGCTCGACTGAGGTGGAAACGGCGGGAACGATAGGCGGGCGTGCACGATCACGGGAACGCCCCCGGTGCGGAGCTTCGGGCAACCGGGGACGAGCCGTGCAAACGAGGGACGAACGGCGAAAACACGGGAGAGATGGTGCTGAGAATTTCGCCGCGACTCCCCCAAGGACGACGAGCCGTTAGGGTTCATGCAGTTGAAGCCCTGCGCAGTTTGCAGGGCTTCCCGCAGTTGTTGCCGCGGGTTTACCCGCCCGTCGCGGACGCCGCCCGTCTCGACGTCGAACCCTACCGCGGGTTGCGGGCGGCGATGGCCTCCAGGCGCGTGCGGATCTCCTCGTGCGGGACCCAGCGGCCGCGCACCATCACCCCGGCGATGCGCTGCAGGTTGGCGACGTCCGCGAGCGGATCGGCATCCAGCAGCAGCAGGTCCGCGCGGCGGCCCACGGCGATGGTGCCGAAGGTGTCCAGTCGCTGAAAGTACTCTCCCACGTTGCGGGTGCCGGTCACCAGGATGTCGTACGGGCTCATCCCCGCGGCGCGCATGCGCGGGAACTCGCGGTGCAGCGAGAAGCCGGGGACGCTGAACTGCTGCGGCGCATCCGTCCCCATCAGGATGCCGGCGCCGCCGCGGTGCAGCGCCGCCAGAACCTGCTGCCGGGCGTCGATCGTCTGCCGTGCCGTCGCCGCGTTGAACTGCAGCGAGCCGCGGCGCTGGTTGTACGCGTTCGTCCACTGCTGCACCGCCTGCGCGGATGCGTAGCGCAGCTCCGGATATGCATGCAGCTCCTCCAGCGGCAGGGTGGTGTACAGCACCTCCCACAGCGCCATCGTCGGCACCACCCACGCGTTCGCCTCGCGCGTGGCGCGCACGGCGGAATCCAGCTTCGCGGGATCGATCGGCCCCTCCGCGCCGCCGGCGTACTCCACGTAGCCGTCCACGTGGTCGAAGGTTTCCTGCCCCATCCGGATGGCGTGCATCAGCCCCACCTCCTCCGGCACGTGCCCGCCAAAGCGGATGCCCTCCTGCGCCGCCGTGCGCGCCATGGCGTCGTATTCCGCGCGGGTCAGGCCGGGGTGCACCTTCAGCAGGTCCCACCCCGCCGCGCGCTGGGCCCGCACCATCTGCACGGCCTGCTCGGGGCTGTTGACGGAGTTGCCGTTGAAGCTGGGGCCGGCCAGGTACAGCGTGGGTCCCAGCAGCTCGCCGGTGTTCGTCCGCCGGCGCAGGTCCAGCTGCCCCTCCGCGCCCAGCATCCCTCGCACGGTGGTGATCCCGTTCGCCAGGTAGAGGAAGAGCACGTCCTCGGTGAGCTGGGCGGGCGCGCTGGGCGGCGGCACGTGCCCGTGCATCTCCGCCAGCCCCGGAGTGAGGTACTTGCCGCGCCCGTCCACCCGCCGCGCGCCGGCCGGCACCGCGACGGACGCGGCCGGCCCCACGGCCACGATGCGGTCCCCCTGCACCAGCACGGTGTGGCCGGGGAGAGCGCGGTCGTTCGTCATGGGGATGACGGTGACGTTCTCGAACGCGATCGCGTCCGTCGCGGATTGCGCGCAGGCGGCGGACGGAAGCGCGGCGCCCAGCAGGAGCGCGGCGGCGGAGAGGGCGCGGGACAGGCGGATGAGCTTCATCGGGCGCGGACCTCGGGTGGGTGGACGAAGGTGCGGACGGCGAGAGGCGAAAAATTTAGCACCCCTATGATGCAACGGCGCGATGCGGTGCGCCAGCCAGTCGCGGGAAGAGGCGAGATCCTGCTGCACGCTGAGCGCCCCCCCATCCCCGGCCCGTCCCGCACGAACTGCGTGGGGGAAGGGAGAAATCGACTGCGCTTCGGTGGGTCCGCGCGTACCGCGGGAGCCCCCCTCCGGCCGCCGAGTCCGCGCAGGCGGACTTCGCGATTTTCCAGCGGCGGATTCATTCGCTCCTGGAGGGCGGACGCGTGATTGCCCGGGCGGTCCCGACGATCCATCCACCGCCGGGACGATGCCGGACCGGCGCACGGCTTCCACCTGTCCGCCCTCACTCCCGCCGCTCGCAGACGACGATCAGGTCCTCGCTGCTGTGGATGAACGGGGCGAGTTCCCAGTCGCCCCACCAGTCGACCGGCATCAGCCCGGCTTCGCGCAGCAGGCGGTCCCACTCGGTGGCGGTGCGGATGCGCAGCTCGTGGTACTTCTCGCCCGCGCCGTCCCCCTTGCTCCAGCGCATCCACTCGCGGCTCACGCCCTCCACCGCGTCGAACTCCCGCTCCACCCACACGGTCGCGCCGCCGTCCGTCTCCCACCAGTCGCGCTCCGCGAACCCGCCCACGATGTGGTCGCGGTGCATCGTCTCCAGCACGAACACACCGCCCGGCCCGAGCGCCTCCCGGGCCCCGCGCAGCACGCGCAGGTCCTCGTCGTCCGAGAGGAAGTAGCCGAGCGACGAGTAGAGGGAAAGGACGGCGTCGAAGCGGCCCGTCCAGGGGATCTCGCGCATGTCTCCCTGCACGAAGTCCACGGATACGCCGGCGGCCGCCGCACGCTTGCGGGCGCGCTGCAGCAGCGTGTGCGACCAGTCCAGCCCGGTGACGCGAAAGCCCGCGCGGGCGAGCGCCACGGAGTGCCGCCCCCAGCCGCACGCCAGGTCCAGGATCTCCGCGTCCGGCGGCAGCGGCACCATCTCGCGCAGCCCCTGCACCTCGCGCTCGGTGCGCTCCGACGTGAGGAAGTCGCGGTAGATGTCGACGAACGTCTCGTCGAAGTACCCATCCCACCAGCCGCGCGCGGTCATGCGAGACGCACGGAGCAGGAGGTGGAGCGCGCGAAAAGAACCGTGGACGGGAGAGTAGATCCTTCGGTCGGCGCCAGACGGCCGCGCAGGGGCAGGCACCCCGTGGCGCCTCCCTCAGAGACTGTTGAGAAAGCCGCATTGGCCGCTGCACGCGACTCGCGAATCGGGCGGCTGAAGCCGCGGCAACAACGGCGAGAAGCCGGCCTTCGCAGGCTGGTTCGGCGCGACGTCGGCCATTGGCGCGGAAACAGGCTCTGCGGGCGTGGAGCGCGCGGGCGCAGCCCGCCAGTCCGCGAAGGCGGACTTTGTGCCGTCCTAGCCGCGGTTTCAACCGCCTGGGGATGGTTTGCGGCCCAGAGAGAGCGGTCTCTCAACAGTCCCTCAGGATGACAATGCTCGGAGTGCGCGAGATGCATCATGGCCCCGTCTCCGCGCGCAGGTTTGTGCGGGGAGGCGGCCAGGGGGAGGGCCACCGCCGCCCTCACGCCGCCTCCGGCAGCACGTCCAGCAGGTCGTGGAGGGCGGCGATGCGGTCGCAGTCCAGGTGGCCCCAGCGGCCGCGCGGATCGATGAGGATGGCGTGCATCCCCGCCGCGCGAGCGCCCTGCACGTCGATCTCGTAGATGTCGCCCACGTACACGGCCTCGTGCGGCTGCACCCCCATCCGCTCCGCCGCCATCCGGAAGATGCGCGGGTCCGGCTTGTCGATCCCCACCGCGCCGGAGTCGATCACCAGCTCGAAGTGCGGCCGCAGCCCCACCGTCTCCAGCAGCGCCTCCACCCTGCCGTCCGCGTTGGAGATGACCCCCAGCCGGTAGCCGCGCCGGCGCAGCTCGTCCAGCGTCTCGGCGGTGCGCTCGCGAACGCTGCTCCACAGGTGCCTGTGCTCGTGCCGGGCGAAGAGGCGCTGCCCCACGGACGGGAACACCTCCTCGGGCACCCCCAGCAGCCGGAAGATCTCCGCGAAGTACCGGCTGCCGCGCGCCCGCTCCTCCCCCTTCTCCCGGGCGGTCGCGTCCATCAGCAGCTTGAACTGGTACTCCGCGTCCATGATCTCCTCGACGCTGGTCTCCACGCCGTGCTCGCGCAGCACCTGCACCATGTAGGGATGGTCCAGCCACACCAGCGTGTTGCCGGCGTCGAAGAGAACGGCTTTCGGCGGCGTCATGGGTGACGAGGTGACGGGGTGATCGACGCGGCCGGGCCTGCGCGATCGTCGAAGACACCATGGGGCGTCGTCGTCGGAGCGGGGACCGGCATCCGGCATGGCAACTTACGCCGTCCGCCCGCGTGCGCGCGAGATTCGACGGGATAACACGGCGGTCGGACCATCCAATCCTTCTGCGACGATCAGTATTGACCCGCCGCAACCCACGCAGCATGGTTTTGACGAACGTGGTGCGCGCACCTCCACCCATTCAGGGATGGACACGATGAGCGAAGACGGAGAGACTGGACAGCCGACCCGCGCGGTACGGCTGCTGTTCCGGATGCGCGACGGCGTCCCGGAGCTGGTGTCGCGGCAGACGGTGGAGATGGTGCTGCCGGAGGAGGACGAGGAGCCCGCGGCGGAGATGGGCGCCGCGATGGCGTTCGAGCTGCGCGACGCGGACCAGCGGCCGCTGCTGGCGCGGGCGCTGGACGACCAGATCCACACCAGCCACGAGGTGTTCTCGCCGGAAGCCATCGGGCGGGTGGAGGACCCGGCTCCCTCCGGGGCGTTCGAGGTGATCGTCCCCGACGTGCCGGGGGCGGAGTTCGGCGCCCTGGTGGCGGCCGATCCCAACCTGGGCGCGGCGATGGGCGGCAACGAGCTGACCTTCCGCCTTTCCGACATCCCCGAAGACGACGACCTGGACGACGGGCCGGCGCACGACGACGAGGGAGGTGAGCCATGAGCACCTCCGACGGCCGCGTGCTGGGAACCACGCGCATCGTGGACAACGGGTCCGACCGGCGGCGCTTCAACCTGGTGCTGATG
>DASTNU010000219.1:0-5609 GCA_035720605.1 Longimicrobium sp.
GACCGAGGCCGAGTGGCGCGAGATGGCGCAGATGATGGGCGCCAACAACATGGGCGGACCCGTGCTCGGCTTTCTGGAGGACTTCCCGGAACCCACGCTTGCCCGCGGCGCGGTGATGGCCGGGATGGACCACGGCGCGACGGGCCACGGGGCCGCGCCGGCAAGCCGGGCGGGCGCGGCGCAGGGACACGCCGGCCACGCCGCCGCCGCGGGGCAGGACGCGACCAAGGGGCTGCAGCCCGGCGCGCCGCACGGCTCCATGAGCATGGAGCGGATGATGGAGATGCACGAGCGGATGATGGCCGACCCGGTCATCCGCGAGCGCGTCGCCGCCGACCCCGTGCTGCGGCAGATGATGGCGGAAATACACGGCGAGACAGGAATGGGGGGGATGCAGCACGGCACCTCGCAGGCGACCGCCGACAGCATGGAGGCGGTGGACTTCGTCGTCCGGCTGCTCTCGGATCCCGAGGTGGAGGCCCGCGTCCGCGCGGACCCGCGTCTGCACCAGCTCTGGAGCGACCCGGCGGTGCAGCGGCGCCTGGTGGAGCTGCGCCGCCAGCGCGCGCAGCCGCAGCCGGCCACGCCCGAGCACCGCCATTGAGCCAGGGGAGGCAGAGCCAATGAACGCGAGAAACGCGATCGGAATCACCGCGGCGGCGCTGCTGGCGGCGTGCTCCGGCGGACGCGAGGACGGGGCAGCGCCCCCGGCGGACAGCGCCGCTGCGGCTGCACCCGCTCCGGACACGGTCGGCGGGATGGACCACGGGTCGATGCCGGGGATGCAGCACGACTCCATGGGCGGAATGCGGCAGGACTCGGCGGGGGAAGGCCATGACTCCATGCCGGGGATGAGCCACGGGACCGGCTCGGCGACGGATCACGGCGGCCACGCGGGCGCCGCGACGCCCACGGCCGGGACGGCCCACGCCGTCCACGGCGCGGGACAGGGAGGTGGCGGCCGGGCGGCTCAGGGCGCGGGCCACGGCCAGATGGCCGCTGCGGACCATGCCGGGGAGCGCCACACCCCGGCGGGTGGGGCGGCCCACACGGGTGCGGGCCACGCCAGGAGCGGTGCCGCCGGACACCGCGCAGGCGAAGCCGCGGGGCACGCAGCAGCGGGCGGTGGGAGCGCACACGTAGCTCACGGCGCCGCTCCCCGCGCGGCGGAGGGGCACGCAGGGCATGCCGGAGGCGCGCAGACCGCAGCCGCACCCGGTGGAGCGCACGCCACCCATGGCGGCGCTCCCCGTGCTGGCCAGGCGCACGCGGAGCACACCGCGACCACCGCCCCGGCGGGCCATGCGGTGCACGGGGGGGTGTCGGGGCATGCGGGGGCGCCGACCGGCGCCGAGGTCGTGACCGCCGCCGACCGCAAGCTGCTGGAGCTGGGGTCGGAGCTGGTGCGCGACCCGGCGGTCCAGCGCCGGATCCAGCAGGACACTGCGCTCCGACGCGCCTGGTCCGATCCGGGGGTGCGCCGCGCCGTGGGCGCGGAGCCCTGAGCCCGCGGGCATGCGAGAACTCCAGATGCCAGGCCCGCCCGCGACGAGCGCGGCGGGCGGCTGATCCAGGACCGATGTCCCTGCTCCGTCGAACCATGGCGGCGCTGCGCCTCTGCGCGCGCCTTCTCGCCGTCGTCACGGCCCTGGCCGCGCTCCCCTCACCGGCGCTCGCGCACGGGGTGCTGCGGCGCTCCGTGCCCGCCTCGGGCGCGCACCTGTCCACCGCCCCGAGCGAGCTCCGGCTCACCTTCAACGAGAACGTGGAGCTCGCGGTCGCGCGGCTCCGCCTCCTGGGTCCCGACAGTGCTGAGGTCGCGCTCGCGCCGCTCGCCCTCTCCCTTGACTCCGCGAGCGTGCTGGTTGCCCGGATCGCCGGGCCGCTCCGCGCGGGCACCTACGTGGTCGCATGGCAGGTCGCGGGCGCGGACGGCCACCCGGTGCGTGGGACGTACTCGTTCGTGATCGCGCCCGGAGCAGCGGGGCTCGCGGCCGCCCCGACACCGGCGGGCCCGTCCGCCCCCGGGCGCTCGCCGCCTCCGGCATCCCACCACCGGGGCACCTCGCTCCCCGAGGGAAGTGGGTTCGATGCCGAGTCACCGCGATACGCTGCTGTGCGCTGGCTTACCTTCGTGGGGCTGCTCGGCGTGATCGGCGCCGTGGCCTTCCGCCTCGCGGTGCTCCCGCTGGTGCGCCGCCAAAGGACGGAGCCCGCGCTGGCGATCCTCGCACCGGCCGCTGGCCGCGCGGCGCGCGTTGGGCTCGCGGCGGCTGCGGTGCTGGCGCTTGCCGGCGTGCTGCGGCTCTACGCGCAGTCGTACGCGCTGCACGGGGCCGAAGGCGCGCTGGAGCCGGAGCTCGTCGGCACCATGCTTTCCCGGACGGTGTGGGGGTGGGGTTGGCTCCTGCAGGCGGCCGGGACTGCGCTGGTGGTCGCGGGCTTCGCGCTGGCACGCCGCGCGCCCCGGCGGCTCCTTCCTTCGCGTGAGGAGGCAGGAGAGATGGAAGAGGTGCGGGAGGCGGCTGAGGTTGAGGCGCCGTTCACGGCAGCGTCCAGCCCGCATGCCGTCGCCGTGGCGCGGGCGCCGGTCGCGTACGTCTCGGCTACGGCACCGGAGTCCGCGCGCGAGCCGTCCCGCCCCGGATGGGCGCTTGCGGCCGCGGGTGCGGTAGCGCTCGCGTTCACGCCGGCGCTTTCCGGACACGCCGCCTCCACGCCGCGGGTCACCGCGCTCGCCGTTCTCGCGGACGGCGTGCACGTGCTGGGCGCCGGCGGGTGGATCGGCGGGCTGCTGCTGGTGCTGACGACTGGGGTTCCCGTGGCCCTCGGGCTCGCGCGCGAGCAGCGCGGCCCCGCGGTCGCGGCCCTGGTCAATGCGTTCAGCCCGACCGCGCTGTTGTTCGCGGGGGCGCTTACCGTAACCGGCGTGTTCGCCGCCTGGGTGCACCTCGGAAGCGTTCCCGCGCTTTGGGAGACCGCCTACGGGCGGACGCTCCTGCTGAAGCTCGCCGTGCTCTCGGCGGTCTTCGGCACCGGTGCGTACAACTTCCTGCGGGTGAAGCCCGCCCTGGATGGCGAGCCCGGCGTGCTCCGGCTTCGCCGCTCCGCCACGGTGGAGGTCGCGGTCGGAGTGCTCGTCCTCGCCGTCACCGCCGTCCTGGTCGCCACCGCCACGCCCGCCGGCGCCTCATAGGAGGGCCGGCGGGCAACTCATGCCTGGGGACGTCACGCCAGGATGGTCTCATCCCTCGACAAGATCATTGACATCGGGGGCGATGTCGCCCGGAATGATGCCATGGATCTAAGCCTGCGGGTCACTGGTCCGCACGAGGAGGTAGGCATGACCCAGCGTGACGAGGCGGGTGGTGTCGGCTACGGCGGCAGCGCCGCAACGTCAGAGGGGATCGCCGCGGCTGGCGGGCAGGCGGGGAATGCGACGGCGCACGCCGCACCGACTGAGCGAGCCGGCTCCAGCGGCCTGGCATCACGGAGACGAGGAATCGTGCGGAGGCTTCTCCTGCTGCTGGGCTCCGTCGTCGCATTGCTCGTCGCCGTCGCGCTCGTGCGGACGGCGCGGTTCCGCCCGGCTGAGTCCGCCGTCGCCCCGGCGCCCGCGGTCGCCGTCCCGGCGGGCGCGGCGGAGCGGCTGGCGGGCGCCGTCCGCATCCGCACCATCTCGCACGAGGACCCCGCCGCCTTCGACGCGGCGGCGTTCCAGGCGCTGCACGCCTACCTGCAGGCGCAGTTCCCCCGCGTGCATGCGCATCTCAGGCGCGAGACGGTGGCCACCCATAGCCTCCTCTACACCTGGCCGGGGAGCGACCCCTCGCTCAAGCCGATCCTGCTCATGGGGCACCTGGACGTCGTCCCGGTCGAGCCGGGGACGGAGGGGAGCTGGCAGGAGGACCCCTTCGGCGGCCGGATCGCGGGAGGGTTCATCTGGGGGCGCGGCGCCATCGACAACAAGTCGGCCGTGGTGGGGCTGCTGGAGGCCGTGGAGATGCTCCTGGGCGAGGGCTTCCGCCCGGCGCGCACGGTCTACCTCGCGTTCGGCCACGACGAGGAGGTGGGCGGCACGCGCGGCGCCCGGGCCATCGCGGCGCTGCTGGAGAGCCGCGGGACGGAGCTGGAGATGGTGCTCGACGAAGGAGGCGTGATCGGAGACGGAATCCTCCCCGGCGTCTCCGCGCCGACCGCGCTGGTGGGAATCGCGGAGAAAGGGTTCGCCAGCATCGAGCTGACCACCCGCGCGGCGGGAGGACACTCCTCGCTGCCGCCGCGGGAGAGCGCGATCGGCATCCTGGGCGCGGCGGTCGCCCGCCTGGAGGCGAACCAGATGCCCGCGCGCCTGGAGGGGCCCACGAGGCAGCTCTTCGAGACGGTCGGCCCGCACTTCCCCGTCGCGCAGCGCGCCGTCTTCGCGAACCTGTGGGCCACCCGCCCGCTGGTGATCGGCAAGCTGGAAGAAAGCCCCACCACCAACGCCATGATCCGCACCACCACCGCGGCGACGATCTTCCAGGCGGGGACCAAGGAGAACGTGCTCGCCAGCCGTGCCCGTGCCGTGGTCAACTTTCGCATCCATCCCGGCGACAGCGTGACGGGCGTGCTGGCCCACGTCCGTCGCGTGGTGGACGATCCGCGCGTGGAGGCCCGGATCGCCCCCGGCTTCACCGCCGAGCCGTCCGCGGTCTCCAGCACGGCGTCGGAGAGCTACCGCACCCTGGAGCGCACCATCCGCGGCGTGGCGCCCGACGTGAACGTGGCGCCGTACCTGGTGGTGG
Organism: Longimicrobium sp.; assembly: GCA_035720605.1. Taxonomy (GTDB): domain Bacteria; phylum Gemmatimonadota; class Gemmatimonadetes; order Longimicrobiales; family Longimicrobiaceae; genus Longimicrobium. The sequence goes on from DASTNU010000219.1 coordinate 4,788, forward strand.
TGGTGTCGGACTCGCGCTACTTCCAGGATCTCGGCCGCAGCATCTTCCGCTTCCTCCCGGTGCGCCTCACCTCCGAGGACCTGAAGCGGATGCACGGGACCAACGAGCGCCTGGCGGTCCGCGACTACGAACAGGCCATCCGCCTCTACCGCCAGCTCATCGTCAACACCGCCGGGAGCGGCGGCCTGCGCTGACGTGGCCGCCGTGGCGGAATCGACCGGAGCGACAGAAACCATTGACCTGCGGCCCGGCGCCGGAGCACGATTGTAATCCCCCCGGATTCCATTCCCAGCCTTCGAGGTGCCTATGCAATCCGACACCCTGCACGCCCAGGATCATCCGCACGGCCATGGACACGGTGATGGGCACGCGGAAGGACACGCCCACGGTGCGGCGCACGAACACGGACACGGGCATGGGCACGGACACATGGTGCACGAGCCCTCGGCAGAGACGCTCGCCGCGTACCGGGTGGCGCTGGACGCGGCCCGGCCGGCACCGGGGGGGCGGGTGGTCACGGTGGAACTGGACGCACGCGAGACGGAGTGGGAGTTCATCCCCGGACGCGCGACGCGCGCCTGGGGCTACAACGGGCAGGTGCCGGGACCCGTGATCGAGGGGAACGTGGGCGACGTGCTGGAGGTGCGCCTGCACAACTCGCTGCCCGAGCCCACCATGATCCACTGGCACGGGCTCCGGCTTCCCCCGCCGATGGACGGCACGGAGAACGTCCAGCGCCCGGTGGCGCCCGGCGAGACGTTCACCTACCGCTTTGGGCTCCCCGACGCGGGCACGTTCTGGTACCACCCGCACATGAACGAG
>DASTNU010000220.1:0-3002 GCA_035720605.1 Longimicrobium sp.
AAACAGGGCCCGCGCCAGACGAACGGCGCGGGCCCTGCTCTTTTCGCGAGGCCGTGCCGGCCGCTCCTACTCTCCCCTCCCCCGACGCGCCACCTCCTCCCGTACCGCTGGGGCGACCACCGTCCCCAGCAGCTCGATCGCGTGCATCACCCGGGCGTGCGGCATGGGGCCGAGGGCAAGCTGCAGCAGGAACCGGTCGTTGCCGAAGATCTGGTGCTCGAAGAGGATCTTGTCGATCACCTCCTGCGGGCTGCCGACCAGCAGCGCGCCACGCGGCGAGCGGCCCGCCTCGAACTGCGCCCGGCTGGCCGGCGGCCAGCCGCGCTCGCGCCCGATGCGCGTCATCACCTCCGCGTACGAGGGGTAGTACGCGTCCGCCGCCTCCTGCGAGGTGTCGGCGATGAAGCCGTGGGAGTTGATGCCCACCTTCAGCCGCTCCGGCGGATGTCCCGCTCGGCGCCCCGCCTCGCGGTACAGCTGCACCAGCTGTCCGAAGCGCTCCGGCTGCCCGCCGATGATGGCCAGCGCCAGCGGCAGCCCCAGCGTCCCGGCGCGCACCACCGACTGCGGCGTACCGCCCACGGCGATCCACACCGGCAGCGGGTCCTGCAGCGGGCGCGGATACACGCCCTGCCCCGTCAGCGGCGCGCGGTGCCTTCCGGACCAGGTGACGCGCTCGTTCTCGCGCAGGGTGAGCAGCAGCTCCAGGTTCTCCGCGAACAGCGCGTCGTAGTCGTCCAGGTCGTAGCCGAAGAGCGGGAACGACTCGATGAACGACCCGCGCCCCGCCATGATCTCCGCCCGCCCGCCGGAGAGCAGGTCCACGGTGGCGAAGTCCTGGAACACGCGCACCGGGTCGTCGGAGCTGAGGACGGTGACGGCGCTGGTCAGGCGGATGCGCTCCGTGCGCGCCGCCGCGGCCGCCAGCACCGCCGCCGGCGCCGAGACCGCGTAGTCCGGCCGGTGGTGCTCCCCCACGCCGAACACGTCCAGCCCCACCTGGTCCGCCAGCTCGATCTCTTCCATCAGCTCGCGCAGCCGCTGCGCCGCCCTGCGGCCCCAGTCGCTCCCCGCGTCGTGCGCCGTCTCCGCGAAGGTGTAGATGCCGATCTCCATCCGCCCGTGCCCTTCCGTCGTGGATTCGTGCCGCCGTGTACGCGAATCGCCGGCCGGGATTCGCGTCCCGGCCGGCGATCGCCGTCCCGTGATCCGCCCCGTTAGCCCTGGCTGGCGCTGCGCTCGAAGACGCGCTCGAACCAGCGGACGGCGGATGCCTCCACCTCCGCCATCTCCACCGGCCGTCCCAGCTCCGACGACAGGGAGCCCACGCCGTGGTCGCGAATGCCGCAGGGGACGATGGTGCCGAAGAACGACAGGTCCGTGGTGACGTTGAGCGCAAAGCCGTGGCTGGTGATCCACCCGGACGAGACGCGCACCCCGATCGCCCCCAGCTTGCGGCCGTCCACCCACACCCCCGTCAACCCCGGGCTGCGCCCGCCGCGCAGCCCGAAGTCCGCCAGCACGCCGATGAGCGCCTCTTCGATGTCGCGCAGGTAGCGGTGCAGGTCCTGGCGGTCCGGCTTGAGGTCGAAGATGGGGTAGCCCACCAGCTGCCCGGGGCCGTGGTACGTCACGTCGCCGCCGCGGCCGGTGTCGAAGAGCTCGATGCCGCGCGCCGCCCGCTCCTCCGGGGTCACCAGCACGTGCTCGTCGTGCGAGCCGCTGCCCAGGGTGATGACGTGCGGATGCTCCAGCAGCAGCAGCGTGTCGGGGATCTCGCCCGCGCGGCGCTGCGCCACCAGCCGCTCCTGCAGCGCCAGCGCATCGCCGTAGGAGATCAGCCCCAGGCGCCGCACCTGCATGGGGCGTGTGGAGACATCGATCGAATCGCCAATCGTACTCATGTCTTTAAATCAAGAAAAACCGCTCCCCCCGCGCAAGCCCGTCCCGCGCAGACAACTCCGTTCCCTCCGTTGACTCCGTGTAAGGCCCCTTCAGTTCCTCCGCCCGAACGCGAAAACCGGGAGGCCGCGCGCGATGGCGGTCTCCCGGTCCGTCGTCGTCCCATCCGAAGAATCATGCCTCTTCGGGGAAGTTCTCCAGCAGCTGCTTGATGCGGGCCAGGAACTGGTCGCCGTCGGCGCCGTTCACCAGGCGGTGGTCGTAGCCCAGCGAGATGAAGCCGCGCTTGCGCGGGACGATGGCGTGGTTGCCGTACTCGTCCTGCACCACCGCCGGCCGCATCTCCACCCCGCCCACGCCCAGGATGGCCACCTGCGGCTGGTTGATGATGGGGAAGCCGATCGTCGTCCCGAAGATCCCCGGGTTGGTGATGGTGAAGGTACCGCCCTGGATCTCGTCCGGCTTGAGCTGCTTGCTGCGCGCCCGCCCCGCGATGTCGTTCAGCCGCTTCGCCAGTCCCACCAGCGACAGCTCGTCGGCGTTGCGGATGACGGGGACGATGAGCCCGTTGTCCAGCGCCACGGCGATGCCCAGGTTCACCTCCGCGCGATAGATGATCTCGTGGTTGCTGTAGCTGGCGTTGATCTTGGGCCACTCGCGCAGCGCCCGCGCCACCGCCCACGCGATGAAGTGCGTGTAGGTGACCTTCACGCCCTGCTCCTCCCACAGCCTGCGGCTCTTCGCGCGGATGCGGTCCAGCCGCGTGTAGTCCACCTCGAAGTACGAGTGCACGTGCGGGCTGATGCGCCGCGACTGCACCATGTTGTTGGCGATGATCTGCGTCATCCGGCTGGCCGGCTCGACGCGGTCGTTGGGCCCCGCGGCCACCGTGGGATGCTGCGGCGTGCCGTAGAACTCGTCCCACGGGAACTCGCCCTCGTACGCCGGCTGCCGCGTCGCGGGCGGACGGGCCGGCGGCGTGGCCCCGGCCGGAGCCGCGGCGGGCGCCGCCTGCTGCTCCTCGACGTACTTGAGGATGTCTTCCTTGGTCACGCGGCCGTTGCGCCCGGTGCCCGGCACCTGGTGCACGGCCACGTTGT
>DASTNU010000221.1:0-5119 GCA_035720605.1 Longimicrobium sp.
CATGCCGAAGGAGGCGCCGCCCGTCCCCTGCCGCTGGCAGGATGGTTGGCGCCGACTGAGGAATCTACCGTCCGAACCCGGTGGCCTGATCAGCGTCGCGATCCTGCCGACACGAGTCCGCGCAGGCGGACTCTGCGATGCTCCAGCGGCGAATTCCATTCGCTCCTGCGGCGGACGCCGCTCATCCGGCGGGACGCTGCGATGGATGCGGGTACGCGTCGCGACTCGTCCGGCTCGGCGCGCCGCGTCATCCGATCCGGACGGCGCGGGCCATCATCCTTTCGGCGGATGTGGATACCGTGCGCGGTACGCGGCGAGCGCGGCGCGGTGGATGCGCTCCTTCTCCGCCCGTACCTCGCCGATGTGCTCCGGCGCCTCGGTGGCGGCGATCCAGTCGGACAGCGGGTCGATGATCCAGTCCAGCAGCGACGCGCGGGCGTAGAGCGCCAGCCGCTCGCGCACCGCGGCATCGGCCGCGAGGGCGGGCGGGAGCGCGCGGTCCATCGCGGTCCGCAGGTCGCCGCGCGCGGGGCCGAAGAGCATCCCCCAGTCCAGCGCCGGATCGCCCGGCGCCAGGTCGTCCCAGTCCAGCACGTACCACTCCCCCGCCGGCGTCACCAGCAGGTTGTCGAGCCACAGGTCGCCGTGCGTGGGCGCATCCGCAGCCCGCGCGAACGCCGGCGCGGCGCGCACCGCCCCCTGCAGCGCCTTCGCCTCGGCCCGCATCCACTCCGCCGTCTCCGGAGAGACGAACGGCGGACGCTCTCCATCCACGTAGTCCAGGTCCGCGGCGAAACGCTCGTCGTACGTGCGCAGGTACACGTCCGCGCACGTCGCCGGCGTGGGGGGTGAGGGCAGGCGCGCGGCCAGCTCGCGGTCCGCGTGCAGCCGCGCGACCACCGCGACGATCTCCGCCGCCAGCCGCTCGTCCAGCGCCCCGGGCGGCGCGCCCTCGATCCACCGCGACAGGATCCCGGCGTAATCCGTCCCCGGCACCTCGATCCATGCCACGGCCGCCGGCGCGTGGTATCGCTCCGCCATCATCCCCCGCAGCTCCCAGAACCGCCGCAGCGCACCCTGGATCTCCGGCTCGCACGCCAGCTTCAGGTGCAGCCGCGCGTGCCCGTCGGTGACGTGGAACGAGCGGTTGACGAAGCCGCCCCAGTTCAGCACGTACTCCACCCGCAGCCGCGCCGCGTCCAGCCCCAGCTCCGCGGCCTCCAACGCCAGGTGGTCGCGGAGGGTAGAACGGAAGCGGTCCAGGTCCATGCTTCTGCTTTCGATCGAAAGAGACTGTGCGCGAGATGGATGCAACCGACGGCGCGCGGGGAAGCTCCAAACGCTGATGCCCGCCCGTCCCCCTGCGGAGAGCCCCCATGAGAGTCCCCGTCTTCATCCTTTTAACAACGTTGTGCGCCGCGACGGTCCCCGCCGCCACACAGGCGCCGCGGACCTCGCCGCACCTGGGGAGCGAGAGCCTGCGCGCGGTGGTCGAGGCGCTGGCCCACGACTCCCTGCAGGGCCGCGCCACGCCCAGCCCCGGGCTCACCCGCGCCGCGGAGTACCTGGCGGATGGATTCCGGCGCGCGGGGCTGGAGCCGGGCGGGCCGGGCGGATCGTTCCTGTGGAGCTACCCGCTGGCCGTGAGCGCGCTGGAGCCCGGGCGCGCGTACATCCAGGCCGGCGGGCGTCGGTGGATGTACGGCTACGACTGGCGCTGGGCCGGCGCCGCCGGTGCCCGCCCGCCGGTCGGCACGCTGCGGGGGCGCATCCTGGTCGTTCGCGGCACGCTCGATTCGGCCGCCGTCGCGCGGCTTCCCCTGCAGGGGCGCATCGTCATCTACGACATCGCAAAGACCGCGGACGGGCAGATCGACCGCAGCGCCTGGCGCAACGTGTTCGCCATGGTGGCGGGGGCGCCGCTGGCGGTGCTGGTGGGCGGCGAGCGCGCGGACACCTCGTGGGCGCGCATCCGGGCCGACAGTACGGCGCACAAGCGGGCCGCGTTTCCGGCGTGGCCGGACTACCAGCGCAGCTCGCCCCGCGCCGCGGACGCCATCGCCTTCCTGCCATTCCTGGAGGTGAGCGACAGCCTGGTGCGCCCGTTCCTGCGGCGCGAGTTGCAGCCGCTCGCCCGCGACGTGCAGTACGCGGAGCTTGCCGAGGAGGTGGAGATCGGCCTGGAGCGGCGGATCGAGCGGGTGGACTGGGCGCCCAACGTGGTCGCGATCCTCCCGGGCTCCGATCCCGTGCTGCGGCACGAGTACGTGCTGTATTCCGCGCACGTAGACGGGCTGGGCGTGGAGCCCGGCCGAGGCGGCGACGCCGTGCTGAACGGCGCGGACGACAACGCGTCCGGCACCGCCGTCATCCTTCAGCTCGCCCGCGCCTTCGCGGCGGAGGGGCGGCCGCGCCGCTCCATCGTCTTCGTCGCCACCAGCGGCGAGGAGGTAGGGCTGATCGGCAGCCACTTCCTGGCGTCGCGCATCCACCCGTGGAACGGGCGCGTGGTGGCCAACGTGAACGTCGACATGGTGGGCACCGCGAACGGCCGCCTGTTCGTCATCCGCTCCGACGACGAGCGGCTGCGGCAGGCGCAGGATGCGGCGGCGCGGCGGATCGGGGGTGCCCTGCGCATCCTGGGGCCAGACGACATCGAGCGGGAGTGGCCGGGGCAGGGGCTGGGCTCGCGCTCGGATCATGTGAACTTCATCGCCGCGGGGATCTCCGCCATCCACCTCTTCACTGGCCTCACCGAGCGCTACCATTCCACCGACGACGACGCGGCGTCGGTGGATTACGACGGGCTGGCCTCTGTCGCGGAGTTCGCATACTGGCTGGGCCGCTCGCTGGCGTACTGAGGGCCGATCCGGAACCTGTGCACCCGGTGCCGTGGTACACGGCGCCGGGTTTTTCGCTCGTGTCCTTCATCCGGGTACGGCCATGCTCACCCGCCCACTCCTTCTCCTGCCCATCTTCCTCGCCTGCGCCGCTCCGCTCGCGGCGCAGGGGATCATCGTTCCCGTCCGCTGCGCCGGCGAGTGCGCGCCGCGTGCGCTGTCGGTCGACAGCGTCGACGTGTGGTCCAACCTGGAGCACGGCACGGCGGCGACGTACGTGGACCACGTCTTTCGCAACGGCACCGGCTCCGTGATCGACGGCGCCTTCTTCTTTCCGCTTCCCGCCGACGCCGTCCTCACCCGCGTCGCGCTTCGTGAAGGCGACGAGCTGGAGCTGTACAACGAGTGGAGCGGCCCGGACGAGTCGCGCTGGATCCTGGAGGGGATCGTGCGCGAGCGGCGGGATGCGCGGCTGGGCGCATACGCCGGGATGAACGTGGTGCACGTACGGGTGCCGTCCATCCCCGCGCACGGCGTGCAGCACCTGCAGATCGCCTACACGCAGCCGCTGCGGGCGGAGGACGGCGTGATCGCCTGGCGGTATCCGCTCACCGCCGGCGCCGCGCCCGCCGGCCACCTGACGCTGGGGATGACGATCAAGACGGAGGCGGGCTTCCGCGCCATCGCATCCACCAGCCACACGGTGGACGTGCAGTGGGGCATGGAGCCCGGCCCCTGCCGGCCGCAGGAGCGCTGCGGCACGCGTGGCTATCCCTCGGAGCGGGTGCGCGTGGTCCGGCTGCTTCCCGCCCTCCGGGCCTGGGCGCAGGACTTCGAGCTGGTCTATACCCCGAAGGACTCCACCGGCCGCAGCGTGTCCGTCCCGTAGCGGCGGCCCGTCCCGCGTGGATCGACCGGCACACGATCCCGATCGGCAGCCACGGCGTACCGGCCGCGGCTGCCGATTCCGTTTCGTCCCCTCACCCGCGCCGTCGGCTGCCCCGCGAGCGAATTCCTCGTGACGCGTCCGACGATTGCCCGCGTAGAGCCTGATCCGCGCGCCGCACCCGCCTGGCGGCCGAGGGCTGTTCGCCGCCGCTCCGCCATCCCCTTCATCACGGAGAAACCGTTCATGAGCGCTCTCGCCTCCGCCGCAGAGATGGTCGCACAGGACCCGAGTGCGAAGAACGAGTTCGACCACGGCTCGCTGGTGGTTCGCGCCAACACGCTGGTGATCGGCAACTCCATCTATCCCATCGCCAACATCTCCGCGATCACCCTTTCGGACCTGCGCACGCCGGTTCCCCGCTTCGTCTGGATCACGCTGGGGGTGGGCGTGGTGTTCACGTTCATGCTTCCCCCGCTGGGCATTCTCCTGGTCGCGTTCGCCGGCTGGCTGCTCTACCTGAACTGGAAGTCGAAAGCCGCGGCGGACTATTCCCTGACGATCAAGATGAACGGTGGAAACACGGCCGTCGTCCTGGGCGACAACGGCGACTTCCTGAAGGCGATCGCGCTGGAGCTGTACGACGTGATCGAGCTGGAGATCCGGAGCAGCGCGACGTTCAACATCGACCAGAGCGTAAAGATCGACAACATCACGGGCTCTGCGGTCGCGGTGGGCGGCGTGCGGGGCGACATCGTGAACAACGTGCAGAGGATCTGACCCATGGAGAACCGGCAGACCAGCGTCAGCGGTGTGAACCGGTCCGTCGTCTCGATCGGCAACGCGGGGTCCATCACCAACCAGGTGGTCCAGGCGCCCGGCGAAGCGGGGAGTGGCAGCCTGGAGGACCTCCTCGCACAGCTGGGCAGGCTGCTTCCGGAGATGCCGCTGCAGCCGGCCGCCAGGGACGAGATCCAGGCGGAGATCCGCACCGCCCGGGCGCAGCTCGGCTCTTCCCGGCCCAAGAGCACCATCATCCGGGAGAGCCTGCGGACCATCCGCGGCCTGCTGCAGGGCGTGGCCGGCAACGCGGCGTACGCGCAGCTCGTCGTCACGCTCGACGGGCTGCTCGCCTGACGCGGCGGGCCTCCCCAACCCCGGCAGCCGCGGTGAATCGTGCGCGCGGCTGCCGGGGTGTTCCGGTGGATGGCGCCGCTCACTACCTTCCGCAGCCGACGCGTTCGCCGAGCCGCGGGACCGGAGCGATGGAATCGACCGCCGAACGGATGTACCTCCACACGGGCGACGAGGCGCTGTTCTGGCAGCCGCCGGAGGCGCCGGCCGGCGTGTTCGCGGTGGCCGCGCCCGCGCCCCCGCTGCGCGGCTTCGTGGA
>DASTNU010000222.1:0-6416 GCA_035720605.1 Longimicrobium sp.
ATCCCCGGCGCCGTATCCCGTTAACGGAAATTCGTTAATCATGGCAGCGAAGAAGGGCCAGCCGTCGCGCCGACGCAAGCGAAAGAAGCCGGACCCGCTTCGTCCACTGTTTCCGCCCTGTCCGAACTGGCCACGCGACGAAGTTGTACTAGCGTATGAGGGGGAGTGGGGTTTTCAACTCCTGCTGTGGCAGCGTGCGCGCGACGTTGCGCTTTGGGCGCGCACGATCCCGGAAGACCGAGCTGGCCTTTTCACGACCCCGGCACCGGAGTGGCAGGCGACGATGGAGGCAGCAGCCGCCCAGGTGGAGGCGATCCGCGCTCCCCTCCGCGTACTCGCGGCGATGGTCCGCTACCCTGAAGTGATGCAGGAGGCGGATATCTGCGCCGCCTCCTTGGCTGTCAGTGAGTGGGCCGCGAGTAACCACCTATCGGAAACCGCGCTCCGATTTGCAGAGGCAGCGGGTAACGCACACCCGCTCAGTGCTCGCGCTGCCGCTCACGCAGGCCAGTTAGCGGCCCAGCAAGCAGCGGACGATCGCGCTGAGGTCTGGTATGAACGCGGAATACGGGTCGGCAGGCGGACCGAGGATTGGGAATGGTACATCCGGTCTAACCTGCGCATGGGCATTCTCCGCTATGAGCAGGGCGACTTTCGCGCCGCCCGGCGATGCTATGGGCGTGCACGGGAACGGGCGTTGTGGGCTGGGCTCCTACCGTTCGCCGGTAAAGCTCACCACGACATGCTCCTAATCGAAATCGCGGTCGGAACGTTCGCCACGGGCGAGCGCCACGCGCGCCGGGCGCTGGAATACTATCCCGTGCACTATGAGCGGCTTCCCCACCTGTCGCAGGATTTCGCATTGCTGCTCACGACGCATCGGTGCGATGCGGACGCGCTCCGTGTGCTCGACCTAGCGTTACCAGCGATCACACTTCCGGCCGAACGCATCGCGGTACTGGGTACGCTCGCCAAGGCTGCGGCCGGTGTAGGGAATCGAGCACAATACCTAGGAGCGGCCGAGGACGTGCGATTGCTGGCGTCGGTGTCCGAACTCAATGCGGCGGGCGCATTGGCGATTGCGGCCGAAGGTGCACTCACGCTCCGGGATTGGCGCCGCGCCGAGGAGTTGGCGTCGCGTGGATTGGACATAGCGACCCGCCGCCGGGAGCGGGAGCCCCGGCGGCGGGCAGAGTTGGTACTGCGCGCCGTTGTGGCCCGCACGGTGCCGTCACCCCCTACACCCCGGCCGAGCCATGAGCGCGTAGCTGAGACGACCGACCTCTTTGTCGCGCGGCTCAGCGGCCTTGGTACTCAGACTACCGATGCGGGGGCGCACTCCAGTGGCCGAGCCGAATTGACGAAGTTCTCTATAGCGGGTCGGTAGTGCATTCGCCGGTCCGGCCGCCAGAGCCGAGACCAACGCCCCCCCGCCCGTCCTCCGATTCGCAGGCGGTGCCGTTTACGCCATCCGTTGAGGACGCCGGGGCGATGCCGGTAGAGTCCGAAGCGGTGGAACGCCCGCCCGACCCGAGCCCGACACCATCGAACGCCGCCCCCGTGGGCGGCGTTCTCGTTTCCGGCGCCGCGAGAGTTGCGTCTGCGCATGCCGCGAGAACGGCGGCAAGGGCAAGGATTCCGGCGATCTTCTGCGTCTTCATAGTGGGGGCTCCTGAGTGGAAAGTGAGCGCGTTGTGCAGCGGCGCCGGAAGCGGCACCGCGCCCCAATTTCATCGGAACGCGCTCTTTACGCCAGTTGCACCGGGTAGTGCGTCAAACGCCTCGGAATCCGGCCGAAACAGCGCGGAGTTGACTGCGCGAAGTGCGTTCGCGCGCAAGCAGTTAACACCTCAGCGGTGTTGCTTTGCGCGCCCGCGCATGAAAGGGGACAAAACGGCCGGATTACCCGCCCGCTGCTCGCAACCTACGATTCGGCGGCGAAGGGGAGTCCCTTTCGCATTCCGCCACGTTTGCGCAAAACACCTCCGGCCTGCCCTCCCGTCTATGCCGAACGAATCGCAAGGCGCCGAGCCTCGCCGCGACACTCCGATCTCGGACCTCGGTTACGAGCTGCTTGCATACCTGCGCGACCTAGAGCGCGGACGTGGAGGATACGAACTCTACGGCGTGCGCGGCTGGGCCTCTGCGGGTGAGATACAGGAGGCGGTGCAGAACCGCAGGCGGGAGCGCAACGCACCACGCGTGGAGTTCAGCGGCGGCGCGGAGGAGTTGCGTTCGCTGGCCTCACGTCGGTTGCTGTCGCGCGTAGACGCGCGCATCCCCGGTGCGAGTGCTCCCGTCTGGCTCTACCGGATCAAGGACGCGGGCGCGCGGCGGGCAGCGGCGGCGGCGGGTGTGGAGCACAGCAGAGTCAAGGCGCCGCACAACCGGCCAGAAACGCGGGTGTTCGTCCGCCCGCAGATGCGGGCGGCGCTGGACGCTCTGAGGCACGCGGACCAGCACCCCGGCCGCCGCGAGTGGGTGCCGGGCGAGCCGGAGTGGCGCATCAGCCGGGAGCTAACCGCGTGGCTGAAAACGCGGCGTGCGGGCGGCAGAACGCCGCGCATCTTCTTCGCGGACGATCTCGCCGCCTGCGTGCAGATCGGCTTTGCGGAGCGCCGGGATGAGCCCACCGGGATCATCTACCGCGTAACGCCGTTTGGCCGCGAGGTGCGGCCGCTCGCGTGGCGCAATCCGGCCGTATTCGTGTGAGACGCGCCGTGCGAAGCGCGCGCGGCCGGGGGCGCCCGCGCCCTGGGCGCGGCCCCGCCCCCGGTCTCGTCCGCATCCGCCTCCCGTCCGGCCGCGACGGCTGGCGCGCTACGGCACGCCTGCCCAGCGGCGTAGTACGGAAGGTCTTTCTTGATGAGCGGCACGCCACCACGGGCGCGGCGCGTGAGGCCGCGAAAGAGTGGCGAGCCGCGCAACTTCGCGCGGCTGGTGTGCCGGACGCGGAATCGCGCCGCGTCGTGCTAAAGGCGCGAACGGCGTCGGGTATCGTCGGCGTCTACCGGCGCCCGGCGCGGCCGGGGGCTTCGGCGTGCTGGACGGCCACGTACGAAAAATCAGACGGAACGCGACTACAGCGCGGATGGTCCGTCAAGCAGCACGGGAACGCTCAGGCACTCGCGTTCGCGGTGCAGCAGCGCGAGGCGTGGGAAGTGGCGGACCTTGGGTCACCCGTGCCGAAGCCTAGCGGCGGCTCGACCTTGGATAATGGGAAGGCCACAATGGAAGCACCCGAACCGGGGGCGTGCCCTGACGGGGGGCGAGGCCTATCGGATGATGAACTACTCGCGCGGTGGTTGAACGAACGCGACGACGATACCGGGGCTACCTCGGTTGCCGTTTTCATCCGCTACCGTGAGCTAGTCCGAACCGAGTTGGAACGCGCCGGACTCGCCCCGCTCGAAGCGGTGAAGCGGGTCGGAACGGTGTTCTTCCTCGCGCAGGAGAGCAGGCCGGAGATTCCCGCTGAAACACCCCTCCGCGAGCGGCTGTTGATCGTGGCGCGGGAAGTAGCGAACGATCCGGACTGGAGCCCGCCGCTATGAAAACGCGGGGACGACGAAAGAAGCGGAGCCCGCGCCGTGCGCGGCTCGCCGCCGCGCGCCGCGCAGCGGCGGCGCTGGCGGTGGGGGCCCTCCCGCTGCACGTGCTGATTGACGAAGGGATGCTGTCCCCCAGCACGGCGCCGCAAACGAAGCGGCTCCGCGCATCAGACGTAGAGCGCGCGCACGTCGAGCGGTTGCGCGCGAACCCGGAGGACTGGCGGCATGGATGAACGTTCGGGGGGAAGCGTGGCGCGGGAGTTCACGATCGACGTTCCCGCGTCGAAGCTGGCAGAGGGGGAAATGTTCGCGGACGTAGTGCGGGACGCGCTCCTGACCCGGTATCCGGGCGCGGTCCGCCCGGTGCACCGCGTAGTGCTCGCGCGCCTGCTGCGAGAGGGGGCCGCCGCACTCCTCGCGGGTATCGACGCCGTGCGCGAAGTGGCCGGGCGGGGAGAATCGCGCGAGGCTGCGTTAGAAGCGTTCGTATGGGCGTCGATGAGGGGTGAGCCTTGCGGTGCCTCACACGCGGACGATCCTGCCGCGTTGGAAGCACTCCAGCGCGAGCATGTGCAGCGGGTGGGGGAGGACGCCTATCTGTTGGAGCGGATGGCAGCGGATCGGCAGGCATTCGCGGACGACGCGTCCGGGATTGATCCAGTCGAAGCCGTTCAGGCGGCGGCCGACGCGGAAGGACTCCGCGCTTTGGCTCTCCGCCACGCCGTCCACTACGCGCGCCGCGATGTTCTACTACGTCCGCCGTTCGCGCGTTCGGATCTGCCATAGGAATCCAACACGGAACAAGGGAAGTTGCCTCGCGCGCAAAATGCGCCTATCATCCCGCTCCATTGACGCGGTTGCGTTCACTGGTTGGGGTCTGCGTCGGGAGCGGAGCAGCACGAAAGGAGGGAGAACACACACGGGCGCGGGAAAACACCGCAGTTCGCTTCAGTGCTGTAATGTTCAACCACGCTACGGGAGGACAGATGCGACACGTACGAATTTGGGTGGCGATGCTTCTCACGGTGGTACTGACGGCGGCGTGCGCGGACGCGCCAACCGCGCCGCAGGCCGGGAGGATCAACCCGACGGGTCCGTCCTACGACCAGACGGTGCAGGGTTGCGTAAGTGACGGGTATTGCGTCCTGCCCCCGATCAGCGGCGGCGGCTGCGATCCGTGGGAAGACCTGAACTGGTGCGAGGACGACGGCGGGCAGTGCATGACCTCACAGCCGGGTACAGGTGATCCCGAGTTCGTTGGGATCGCGGGTTGCCCCGGAACCGGACCCGGTGGACCCGGCGGTGGTGGCACGCAGCCGCCGCCCAGCGAGCCGCCGCCGCCCACCGAGCCGGGCGATACGTGCAACACAGGCGACGCGGTAGTCGATGATCCGCAGGTGAGCGATGGATTGCAAGACCTGTGGGCGCGTAGCAACCCGGACGCGAACCTTGCCCAGCGTCGTGAGACGGCGGGCTGGATCGTGGAGTACCCAGCCGGGCAGTTCAGCATCGTTCCGATCACCACCACGTCGGCGAGCTTCGGGTGCGCCGACTTCACGGTGCAGTTCCCCACGACGGGCACGGTCGTCGGCTTCGTGCACACACACCCATACCAGGTTGATGAGACGATCATCGACTGCGATCTTACGAGCGTGCAGGACTACACGGGCGCTCCGAGCGACGAAGACCGGGTGGCGTCGAAGCTCTTGGGGAACGCTCTCGGGCGCTCGGACCCGCTGCCGGGATACATTATCGACAAGGACGGGTACTACCGATTCGAGGGCACCCGATACACCGCGACGCCGCGCCTGCCGCGCTGCGGCTACTGAGAACCTCACCTCAACCGGGACAACCATCTATGAAGACCGTATACGCCCTTGCGGCGGCGCTGGCCTTCGTCGTTCTGGACTCCGGCGCGGCTTACGGCCAGTGCACCACCGAAACCGAGCAGGGCCGACGGGTCGTGACCGAGTTCGCAACGCAGTTCGGGTCAGGAAGTCGGCCCGCGGGCGTTCCCGTGGTCGATGCGTCGCAGATTCGGCTGCTGACGAATGCGAGCGACGCGGCCGTGTGTCAGCAACTGTTCTACAAGTACATGGGTCAGCGGCACGACCCGGAGAGCGCACCCACGGACCGCCACTGGACGTTCTATCAGGTGGGGAGCCTCTACTACGTGGTGGTGACGCGCGTTTCGCCGCCGGTCCAGCACACGAGCGAGGGGATTCGCCTCCGGCTAGGCTGGGTCCCGATCCTGATCTTCAACAGCAACTTCGACCACCTCACCACTGTCGGGCGGTAATCCCGCTTCGGCATGCGGAGACGCCGAGGGAGGGGCTTTACCGCCCCCCCTCGGCAGGTATCCATTACGGCGGGCGAGCGGGGGGCTTGTCCCCCCCGAGCCCGCCGTTCCGATTTTTGGGGGGGACTTTCGGTTTTTAGGCGCGGGAAAAGTAGACACTCCCCCCGCACCTAGCCGGGCGGGCGGGTCAGTCGGTAGGATGTGGGGAAGCTCGCTCCCCGCACGCCGTCCGCCCAGCGGGGGCAGACGGAGCGCGGGGCGCAGGTGTCAGAAGGTGTCAACGCAGGTGTCAAAGACCCCGTGCAGGCTGCGCGAATCGGGGATTCGGCGTGCAGGTTGCGCGTGCGGTCGCATGAAAAACCGTTCTCGCGCCTGCATTTCGCATCCTCGGCTGGTTGGGTGCAACGCCTGGGGGAGGTTGAACTTCAATCCCCCGCCTCACGCACTCACGCACTCACGCACTCACGCACTCACGCACTCACGCACTCACGCACTCACGCACTCACGCACTCACGCACTCACGCACTCACGCACTCACGCACTCAAAAGCAGGAGGCCCGGTCGCC
>DASTNU010000223.1:0-7040 GCA_035720605.1 Longimicrobium sp.
TCGCTCTGCGCGCGATAGAACACCGTAGAGACACGCTGCCCCGCTTCAAGCGGGGCCAGTCCCACCCGCTGCAATTCGTCTAGCACTGCCTGTCTGTAGCGGCCTAACGCCGCAACTGGGATTGTCCCGGTCGTCGTCCACCGCTTCGTCCCACACCGCGCTGGGAGTTCAGCATCAGGAACCCCATCGAGAGGGCTGCTCACAGGAAAATGGCCGGTTCGCGCCAGATGAGCGGGCGCACGGTGCGACCGAGTGGCGTCAAGCGATAGATGATCTTCGGATCATCCCGGCGCTCAGCGAGCCCAAGCTGAACGCACGCCGCCATATCATCCGAATAGAAGATGCGGGGCGTCTTGCCACCGCCACGGCGCCTTGCCAGCCATGCGGTCAGCTCGCGGCTGGTGCGCCATTCAGGCTCCCCCGGCACCCACACACGCCCCCCCGCATGCTGGTCGGCGTGCTTTAACGCATCCAGCGCCGCGCGCACGTGAGGCTTGATGAACACCCGCGTTTCCGGGCGCTTCCGCGGGGGCTTGACCCACTGGTGCTGCACATCCTCTGCGGCAGACACATGGCGCGCTCCCGTATCCGTGATCCGGTAGAGCCAAACAGGCGTACTTGCACCCGGTGTGCGCGCGTCAACACGCGAGAGCAGTCGACGCGCAGCGAGCGCCCTTAGCTCCTCCCCCGCCTCAAAGCCAGGCTGGTAACCCGGCGCCTTCTGCCGCCGCCGCCGCGTGGCGACCGCCTCCTGTATCTCCCACACGGTCGCCCAGCCGCGCACACCGAAAAGCTCATATCCGCCGTGTCCGCGCTCTACGTCGAGCAGGTACGCAAGCAGTTCCAATCCGAGGCTGGAAATTGGCGCTTCGCGGCGTTTGTCGCTCATTTCTGCCACCGAGCAGTTGTTGCACAGGTGAGCTTCGAGCTACGGCGGTTTCGCCCTGTGCCAACTTAGAGGAGCATGGCCTGGTTAATTAGTGGCGACTGTTGACGGGTGGAATTAGGGTGTGCCGAATGGCGGAAATTGAATTTAGGGGTGCGTCTTGGCAGATAATGGTGGGGGAGATATGTTGAGCCGGTGCCTTATCAGCAGGTGTTGTCCTTCCCCTACAGAACGAGGCTCCCACAGATGATTAGCAATCGCATCCGGTTTCAGATTGCACTTGCTATGTGCGTGATGCTCGCGGCTGCCTGTACCGAGAGCACGCCCGTATCCGCAGACGGTGCGCACGTGCAAACGGCGCAAACCAGTTCCATTCGGGGGAGTGATCCGCTAGGGGAAACGGCTACCGCATCGACGGCTGCTGACAGCGGTGCTGCGCGCGGGGGAGGGTCCTACGGTTCTGGACACTGAGAGGAACGGCGGGTGAGCGGGGGCGGCATTGGTTGTCTAGCGCTCCCGCCGAGGACTGCCAGGTCGGCCGCGCCCCGGCGCTTGCCAGTGCTCGAACCGACGGAGCAGTTCCCGTGAGAGTTGGGCTATGCTCTCATCCGGCCTTCCTTCTGGCGATGGCGTCTCTCGGCGGTCAGCACGGCGGAGTATTTCCGTAGCACTCCGCTGAATGTCGAGTTCGCCGCGTGCCTGCGCGAGATGGAGTGCTTGCCGTGCAGTGTCGGCCGCAAGTTGCCAATCATGCCGCAGCAGAGCCGCTTCGGCGAGGTTCCGTAGAGCCGCCGGGCTATACTCCGGACGCAAGGACGCTACCTGCCCTGCTTGGATCAGCGCGTGCTCGTACTCATCAATTTCGCCCGCCCCAGCAGCCGCACGCGCAACCGCACTCCAGAGTAGCAACTGCTCGGAGCGCGGGATGACGTCTGTGAGTTTCCGCAGCAAAGGCAATGCTGCGGAGAAATAGCGGTTCTGGATAAGAAGGTATGCGAAATCGTGCAGTAGAAAGGGCAGGCGCCAGTGCCGCACAGGGTAATGCGCGAGCGCCCGCTGCAAGTGCCGGGCGCCCTGGTGGTATGTACCCACTTCCGAGGCGACGGTCATCAGGTCGTGCTCAGCTTCAGCAGCTTCGCGCGGTTGATTTGTTCTTGCCGCTCGCGTTGCTGCACGCCCGTACCATACGCGCGCCCGATCATAGCGGCCGAGCGCGTACATCAATGTGCCGTACCCTAGCTGCGCCCACACCTGCTGCTGCTTCTTCTTAGCTCGTACTGCAAGCCGAAACGCTCTTTCGTACCAAATTTCCGCCCGTCGATAATCTGTGCTCTTCCGGCACGCGCGCGCCGCGAGGTTGGCCCAAGCCGGCGCGTTTGGGTCTACGTACGCGGCAGCCTCCGCGAATAGCGCTCTTGTAGCGCCGTAGCCGCTCCGGTCAGCCCACTCGGATATCTCGTGACATGCCTCGGCTATGTCCAGCGTTTCCAGCGCGCCTTCTGAGATGCAGTGGAATCGCGACACGGCGACCGCGAGCGCGGGAGTTGCTTGGCACACCCTGGCGATGCGTTCGCGAACGCTGGACGTGGGCCGGCTGAAAAACGTCGCCCGCTCTTGTTCGGCTAAGCGCGCCCACCACAAAGCATCCCGAAGCGCACGCCACAGCACGATGGCTAGCTCGCCCTCTAGCTCGGCATCGAGAGGGAACGGAAAGGTGCTGCGGGGAGGTGGCGCGGGTCGGATGCCACGGCGACGGCTAACGGTCACTCAAACTTTCCCTTTGGGTCCAGCGGGAAGGCAAAGCACTATTTTCGGACAGAATAGCGCACTTCTTTTCGACGCGCTACGTCGCCTATGATGCGCACTGTCCAGGGGTATCTGGACGCGGACAGCGGAACGCAGGATACGCATGATGCTAGCGCAATACGGTCCCGACTGGTCGCCGGGGCGGATCAGACCCCGCATTTGGCGAATGAGCCGGACAGGTCTACCGTGCTCGCATCATGAGTGACGCGGTAACAATCGGGGCTATGCAACACCACAAGGCGCGTAGCTATGCGACGGCACGTGGTTTTGCGCGACCGTCTGTTCGGGAAGAAGGCAACGATCGAACTACCATTGCCGAACGGGGGTGTTCGGCGGGTCCGCGTTTCCGTCCGATGGTTGCGGGAGATGGAGCGCCAAGGGAAAATCACCCCCATGAGCCGCAAAATCGTCAGAGTCCATGTGCTTGATCCTCAAGCGGGACTTGGCGCTGGATTGGGGGATCACGGCCGGCAAACGACACATACCGAGTTGAGGAATGGGTAGTCGGAGAGCATATCTCTGATGAGCAGTATTTCAGCTTTCGTGAGGCCTCTGCCGGCGATCTGTACGTGTTCGTCATCTATCGCGACGGTATGCCTGCAACAAGCGTGGCGCGTCCGGACGTCTGGCGGGCCGCGCAAGACGCAATGGCATGATCCCGCACGTTCGCTTACTCGCATTGGCGCTGATCCTATCCGGGTCCGGGGGTGTTCCTCTCGTCCTCGGATCGACGCTATCTCCTGCAGGCGGAATCTCCCGCAGACGGACGGCGCGGCGCATCACCGGATCAGGACCACAATCGGCATCATCGCTCCGGGTGCGGGGACGCCGAACGTCGACGGACGCGCTCACCTCACCCGCAGACGCGGTTGCGGCCGGCGTGCTTGGCGGTGTACAGGCGGGCGTCGGCGATGCCGAGCAGCTCCTCCGGGGTGTCGGCCTCGTCCAGGGAGGCGAGGCCGGCGCTCAGGGTGACGGCGAGCTCCGGGCGGATGGCGGACCAGTCGTACGCCTCCACCACGCCCCGCAGGCGGTCGCAGAGGGCGATCGCCTCGTCCTTGCGCGTCTCCACCAGCACCAGGCAGAACTCCTCGCCGCCGTAGCGCGCCACCGTGTCCACTCCGCGCGTGTGGTCGTGCAGGATGCGCGCGACCGTCCGCAGCACCTCGTCGCCCACGGCGTGCGAGAAGCGGTCGTTGATCCCCTTGAAGCGGTCCAGGTCCAGCATCGCCACCGTCAGCGCGCGGCCGAAGCGCAGGGCGCGCTCCCACTCCACCGCCAGCACGTCGTCCAGGTGGCGGCGGTTGGAAAGGCCGGTGAGGGCATCCTCGCGCGTCTGCCGCTCCAGCTCCGACGCCTGGTCCTGCAGCTGCTCCAGCAGCCGTGCGCGCTCCTCGTCCGCGCGCGAGAGCGCGTCGTTCTTCTGCCGCAGGATCGCCGCCTCGCGCCGCGTCTGCGCCACCTCGGAGCGGACGAGGGCGCTCTGGATGCGCTGGTTGGTGTCGTTGCTGAAGACGTCGCGCCACGCCGCGTGGTAGGCGCGAAAGTGCTCCAGCGCGCGGTCCGGCTCGCCGCGCAGCTCGTGCACCTTCACCAGCGCCTCGTGCGCGGCGTACGCCTGCTGCCGCGCCCCCTGCGCCTCGGCGATGCGCAGCGCCTCGTGCAGGTGCGCGAGCCCGGCGTCCGCCTCGCCCAGCCGCGCCTCCAGCCCGCCCAGGCGGATGAGGATCTCCGGCTGGTAGATGCGGGCGTCGCGGCTGCGCGCCAGCTCCAGGCCGCGCAGGTAGCACGCGCGCGCCGTCTCGTCGTCGCCGCGGGCCTCGTGGATGCGCCCCAGGTCGGAGAGGCAGCTGGCCTCGTCCGCGTGCGCCGCGGCGTTCAGGCCGGCGGCGGCGCGCTGCAGGTGGTCCAGCGCCTCGTCGTAGCGGCCCATCCCCGCGTACGCGTTGCCGATGTTGGCCAGGCAGACGCCGGCGGCCTGGGGATCGTCGTCCTGGTGGATGAGCAGCGCGCGCTCCATGTGCTCCAGCACGCGCTCGTACTCGCCCAGCTGGCCGTGGATGATGCCGATGTTGATGAGCGAGTAGCCCACCCCGGCCAGGTCGCCGGTCTGCTCGCGCAGGGCCAGGGCGGCCTGGTGGTACTCCAGCGCGGGGCCGAAGTCGCCCACCAGGAAGGTCGCGTGTCCCAGCTGGCTGAGCGAGTTGCTCTCGCCCACGCGGTCGCCGATGGCGCGCTGGATCTCCAGCGCCTCCAGGTGCAGCCGGCCGGCCTCCACGTGCTCGCCGCGGCGGGTCCGGACGTGGCCGATGCCGTTGAGCACGTCGGCCCGGCCGCGGATCTCGCCCGCCTCGTCCAGCAGCGCCAGCGCGCGGCCCAGCAGCTCCAGCGCGCCCTCGTAGTCGGAGTGGAAGTAGTAGCGCTGCGCTCCCAGCGTCCGCAGCGCCAGCGCCACGCCCACCCCGTACCCCGCCTCCTCCGCCAGCCGCACCGCCTCGCGCGCCAGCGCCTGCGCCCGCGCGCGGTCGCTGAAGCGCAGGGCCCACGCCTCGTCCGCGAGCGCGTCTACCCGCGCACGCGCCAGGTCGGGAGCGGCGGATGAACCGGTGGAGGTGTGGGCGTCGGGGGGGGCGACGTGCATTGGCCGGGAGTCGGGCGGAGAGCAGGAGGCGGTCACACGCACGGAAGATCGGGCGGGAGCGGCAGATACGCCAGAGCCGCGGCGATCCGCCGTGCCCGGAGCGCCGGGGGATCGGTCCGGATCACCCCGCGCAGACGCGGTTGCGGCCGGCGTGCTTGGCGGCGTACAGGCGCGCGTCAGCGGCGGCCAGGAGCGCGGCGGGAGCATCCAGCCCCGCCCCCAGCTCCGCGACGCCGATGCTGACGGTCACGGCGAGATCCGGGCGGATCGAAACCCAGTCGTGCGCCTGCACCAGCGCGCGCAGGCGCTCGCAGAGCTGCGCGGCCTCGGCGGCGGCGGTCTCCACCAGCACCAGGCAGAACTCCTCGCCGCCGTAGCGGGCGACGGCGTCCACGCCGCGCGTGTGCTCGCGCAGGATGCGGGCGACCGTCCGCAGCACCTCGTCGCCGGCGGCGTGGGAGAAGCGGTCGTTGACCTGCCCCGGTCGCCCGTCTGCTCGCGCAGCGCCAGGCTGGCCTGGTGATACTCCAGCGCTGAGCCGTAGTCTCCCGCCCGGTAGGCAGCGATGTCTGCCGCACCTCCTCGCGAATGCGCGCGTTCTGGATGCGCAGGTTGGCCCGGGTGCCGAACACCTCCGCCCACACCGCGTGGAATGCGCGGTGGTGGACGAGCGCGAGCGCCGTGTCCCCTTGCGCCTCGAACGCCGTCGCGAGTGCCTCGTGCGCGGCATAGACGTGCTGCCGCGCCCCCTGCGCATCGGCGAGCGCCAGGGCCTCGCGCAGGTGGGCCAGCCCGGCACCGGCCTCGCCGTCCGCGCACTCCAGGGCACCCAGGCGGATCAGGATCTCCAGCTCGTACATGTGCACGCCCGCGCGCCTCACCATCCCCAGCGCACGCAGATAGCTGGCGCGCGCCGTCCGATGGTTGCCGCGCTGCGCGTGGATGCGCGCGATGTCCGCGAGACAGTTCGCCTCGTCGACGTGGCCGAGCACCCTGAACCTGGTGGCGGCGTGTTCGAAGTATTCCAGCGCTTGCCGCTGTTCCCCCAACAGCTCGTACGTATTGCCGATGTTGCACAGGCAAACACCCTCCGCATACGCGTCGTGGTGCTCGTGGATTTGCATCGCTCGCCGCGTGTACTCCAGCGCCCGCTCGGGCTCACACAACCTGCCGTAGATGGCGCCGAGGTTCATCATGGTGTGGCCGAGCCAGGCGCGGTCGCCCACCTGCTCCCGTAGAGCGAGGCTTTCCTGGTAGTACTCGAGTGCCGTGCCATAATCCCCCAGGTCCACCGCAACGGCGCCCAGGAGGTTCAGCGACTGGCCCTCACCCTCGCGATCGCCGACGGCGCGGTACAGCTGCAGCGCCTCCATGTACAGCCGTGCCGCATGCCCGTACTCCCCACGCCAGCGGTGAACGGTGGCGATCCCGTTCAGTGCGTCGGCGCGGCCGCGCGTCTCCCGCGCCTCGTCGAGCAGCGCGAGCGAGCGCTGGATCATCTCCATCCCGCCGTCGTAGTCGGAATGGAAGTAGTAGCGCTGCACGCCCAGCGTCCGCAGCGCCAGCGCGATCCCCACCGGGTACTCCGCCTCTTCCGCCAGCGCGAGCGCCTCGCGCGCCAGCTGCGCCGCGCGCTCGCGGTCGCTTAAGCGCACCGGCCACGCTTCGTCGTTCAGCGCGTCGATGCGGGCGCGGGGGTCGATACCG
>DASTNU010000224.1:0-10084 GCA_035720605.1 Longimicrobium sp.
TCTACCGACTGTCCGGCTGGAGGCTCGGGACCGGCGGATGCCCACACGTCCCCGCACAAGAGCTCCACCCCGGTGACCGTGGCCCCGTAGACGTCGAACTCGCCGCTCTCGCCCCAACCGCTGGTGCGGGCGTCGGGGGAGGTGGCGCGCACCCGCACCTCCGCCGTCTGGCCGGCGTGGGCGCTTGCGTCCCACGAGTAGGTGGTTGCGGCGCTGCCGGCGAAGAGCGGGGTCCACGCGCCCTCATCGATGCGATACTCCCCCGCGTACAACAGAACATCGCCGGGCTGCGCGTACTCGTCCACCGAGGCCTCCCAGGACAGCTCCACGGCCTGAGGAGCGACGTCGCCTGGATAGTCGACGGCGGGGGCCGAAGGCGGCGGAAACGGCTGCGTAGGCGCCGTTTCCCCGTCCGTGGCCACCCCGAGCCAGTCCAGGTCGACGTACGTGCCGGCGCTGTTCAGCGGGTACTGCAGCGCGAGGCCCACGACGCCCTGGTCGGTGGTGATTGCCCCGCTGCTGGCCACCACCATCCAGTCCGCAGGCTCTGCTGATCCGGAGTCCCACACCTTGAGGCGCGCCGTATTGCTCCCTTCCGCGCGCAGGCGGAACTCGTACCAGCTTCCGACCGCCCAGGTGAAGTCTGCGGAGGCGTAGGGCCCGGTCTGGAACTTCTGGATGCCGACTTTGGTGGGGCTCCCGGCCAGCAGGCTCGCGATGAACTCCCGGTCCGCCTGGCCGCGGAGAAGTCCGGTGTAGTTCTGCGCGCTACCGCCGGTGTTGACGACGCGAGCGCGCCCGGCGATCTCCACCGTCTGTCCGGCGGTCGTGCTCGGGCCCGCCGTCCAGTGCGCCTTCACCTGGCCGAACCCAGCGCCGGACGCGCCCTGGTAGCGCAGGCGGAGCAGCTTTCCCCCCGACGCGCCCGCGTCCGCCTCCACCTGCAGCGTTACCCCCGCGGTGCTACCGCCGGCCAACACCCAGCCGGCCGGTTGAATGCCGACCGCGTACTGCGCAAAGTCGTTGAATACGAGGACTGGCATCGTCAGTCGTTCGCTTGCGCGTAGGTGGCCACGGCGGAGCCCCCGGCTCCCGGCGCCGGCTCGATCTCCAGTTCAGGCCAGGGACCGCTCGGCCCGGCCGCGTCGCCGGGGACCAGCTCGATCCACAGACCCTCCCCGAGCACTTCCATTCTGTCGGCGCCGGTGTTGTCGGTGACGGTCATGGCGTCGGTGTCGATCTCCAGCCACTCCGCGGCAAGCAGCGTCGCCGTGATGGTCGTTACGCGCCGCGGGGTCCCGTCGGCGGCGTACAGAGTGATCACCGGGTCCACCACGGGCCCGGTGATCCGGATGCGTGGCCGGCTGACGCCGTTACCGATGGGGCAGGGGGTGGCGGCCGCGGAGAAGTCGACGACGGTTTCCACGTCGTCGTACCAACTGGAGTTCTCCGCCAGCACCTCGATGGTGACGCGGCTGGACGTCGCCGCCGCCCACGGGCCGATCGGCGGGAGGTCCGCGCCGACCACCTCGCACCGCAGGTGCTTGCCAGCGCGGCTGGCCAGTCGGATGCCGTCGCCTGGGTTCTTCAGGTACCAGATGGCCTGCCCCCGGAGCGTCTCCAGGTCCTCCGGCGTGGCGGCCATCATGGTCCCCTTGAGCACGATCCGGCGGGACTGCGGTGTGGGCGTGTCGGTGAGCAGGGCTTGGCCGCGCCCCGGGAGCGGACGGATCGGCCACTCCCGGTCGGGAAGCAGCCCGAGGCCGTCGATCTCCTCGAAGCGGATGCCGAACTGGCCGAAGTCCACTCCGTTGATGGTAGCGTGGGAGATGATCATTTGCGCGCTCCGCGGTTGAACTCGTGCCCACGCCCCGCGGCGCGCAGCTGCCGCAGCATGCGAGCTCCCAGCGCCTCGTCGGCCTCGTAGCCCAGGCCCCGCTGGATCCCGCGGGCGATCCCGCGCCCGACCCCTTCC
Organism: Longimicrobium sp.; assembly: GCA_035720605.1. Lineage (GTDB taxonomy): Bacteria > Gemmatimonadota > Gemmatimonadetes > Longimicrobiales > Longimicrobiaceae > Longimicrobium. The sequence goes on from DASTNU010000224.1 coordinate 1,976, forward strand.
GCCTCGGCTGCGGAGACGCTACCGGCGATGCTCACCGGCACCTCCGCGATGTAGACGAATGCGCCGCGAAGGTCTCCGTGCCCGCCTTCCCCACGGGGCAGCGCCGCGACCAGCGCCGCCACCACGCCGGGCGCCATGCGTGCCGCGGGCGCGTCCCCGTTCAGCGCGGCCAGCGTTCCGAGGAGCGCGGACCCGCTCGCCGTGGGCGAGGTAACAGGCGGACCGGCCGGGGAGAGGGCCACGGAGGGCGGCGCCGGCGCCATCGCGGCCGCCGCGAGCCCGTCGGTGGAGGTTCCGGATACGTACTCGAACAGGCGGCGGACGTAGTGCGCGATCGTCGCCAGCCAGCCCACCAGGCGATTCCCGGTGACTTCCGTGACGCTGCGGTTCACCGCCTGCGAGCCGCTCTCCATCTCCCCCCCGGGCGTCGCCTGCGCCCAAGCGGTCAGCAGCTCACGGAACTGCTCCGGCGTCATGGAGCCGAAGTCGACGCCGGTGGCCTGGGAGCGGGCGAGCATCTCGCGCACGATCGCATCGCGGCGCGCCCGTCCGGCTTCAGTGGAGAGGTCCAGCGATGCGAGCTCGCGCAGTTCGTCGACGAACTCGCCCAGGTTGTTGCTGCTGGCCAGCAGGCCCTCGGTCTGGCGGCGGATTCTCTTCGCCACGTCGGTTTCACCGAGGATGTCCAGCTCGAAGTTGATGCGCTCCAGCACGCCGGCCACATCGGTGCCGAACGTCCCCATCTCGGTCAGCTCGCGGCCGAGCTGGGTTTCCAGCTGCGCGATGGCTGCCAGCAGCTCCTGCGGCCGACTGTTCTCGACGAACCAGGCGAGGTTGGTCCCGTACGCCTCGTCCATCTCCTGGGCCCAGCGCCGCAGCGCCTCAATCTGCGCGCCCTTGGAGTCCCGGGCGTCGGCAAGTCCGAGCTCGACCGCCAGGTCAGCCAGGGAGCCGCGGCGGGTGGGCCCGTAGCTGGAGCGGGCCTGCGGGTCGTCGAATAGGGCCTCGCGCGCGCGCCGCAGCTGCTCCCGATCCTCCGACACGTCCTCCGTGCTGCGGTCGGAGATGATCGTCTTCTCCAGCGATTCCAGGGCGTCCCGTAGGTCCAGCATGGCGCTACGGACGGCCTTCTGCGCCTCACTCTCCCCGGTCAGCCCCTGGTAGAAGCGGATGCCGCCCTGAATGAATCCCACCGCGCTTCCGATCATCCCCGCCACGTCACCCGTCTTCATGGCGACGGCGAACCGCGCCGCGTTGTCCGCCATCTGAGCGAACCCGGTGATGACGTCCGACTGCTTCTCGTTGATCAGCTCCAGCTCTACGCCGATCTCCGCCAGGCTGGTGGCCGTCTGCGACGCGAGGTTGATGGCGTCAGCGATCTTGCGGAGTCCCCTGGCCGAGTCCTCCGCGTCGCCGCCCAACCCCTCCAGCTCGCGCCGCGGGAGCGCAACGACCCGTCGCTTCTCCTGCAGCGATAGGGTGCTCGCCTGAACCGCGCGAATCAGCACCAGCAGCACGCGGCGCGACTCCCGCCGCACCTCGGCAAGCTCGCGCTCGGCCTCCCGCACTTCCCGGCTCCCGTTGCCGTGCTGCTGCCGCGCCAGGAAGAGCGCTTCTTCGGCCTCTCTCACCCGCGCCGTCTGCTCCGCAAGCGTGAGCAGCTGCTGGCGCGTCTGCTCAAGCTCACCGGCATCCATCCCGCGGAAGAACTCAGCAGAGAGCGTGGGCAGGTCGTCCAACACCTCGCGCAGTTGGGAGAACGTACCGATCAGCCGCACCGTCTCCGCACGCTGCGCCTCCAGGTGGGCTACCCACGCTTCCACCCCTTCCGGCGGAGCGACGTTCTCGCGGCGCAGGATCTCCAGGTCAGCGCGCGCCTTCTTCAGCTGCTCGTCGAACCGCGTCACCTCTTCGACCATCGAGACGAGGGCCTCGGGCGCCTGCGTGCCAACGCCGAAGCTCTGGAGCGCCTGGAACCCCGTCACGGCCTCGCGCGCGCCGTCGCGCACGCGCCGCGCCTCTTCGGAGATGAGATCACCTCGCCCGGCCATCTCGTCGCGCATCCGCAGGGTGTCGGCCTTCCGCTCCGCCGCCAGCGCGCGCAGGCCGGCGAGGTGCCGCTGAACGGCCGCACTCGCCGGCTGGCCGGACTCGCGCACGCGCTCCTCGAGCGCAGCGATCTCGCTCTCCAGGGCGATGACTCCCTGAATCGCGCCGCGCAGCTCCGCCGGCACTTCGTCCAGGGTGCGGAAAGGCTCCCCCGCGGCGTCGCGGAAGCTCGCCAGCGTACCGAGCTCCGCCGTGAGCTCGCGCAGCGCCTCACGTGCGCCCTCCACGCTCGCTTTGACCTTCTCCGTCTCGGTCGGGGTCGTGGGGGTGGGCGGCGGGGTCTGCGGGCCGTTGATCTGCAGGTCGAGGGCGGCGGCGCGCTGGCGCAGCTGGTCCAGCTGTCCACGCTGCTGTTCGTTGAGGTACCCGGTGCGCTGCTGCTCCGTCAGGCGCGCCCACGCCTCCCCGGTGATGCCCTGCGCCTGAGCGGCCTGCCGCGCCGTCTGCATGAGCCGCTCCGACGCCGCGTTCACGTCGTCCAACTGCTCCTGCAGCCCCGCCTTCTCCACCAAAGTGGGCATCTGCTCTTCCAGGGCGCCCACGCGCCCCATCATCTGCACGTAGAGGCCGACGCTCGCCTGGAGCTCGTCGGCTGCCATGCGGTAGTCCTGCGCATCGGAGAGCAGACGCTGGGCGGCGCCCCTGTCTCCCAGCGCCGCGCGCTGGATGAGCGCGGCGGTGCCGCGTTCGTTCCCGGGGTTGACGGGAGCGTTCGCCTGCATGTCGCTGAGGCTCGCGCGGCCGCCGCGTGCCACGCGCTCCCAGAACCGCTGGGTCTGCGCCGCGCGGCGCTGGGCGGCCGCAATCTCATCGGGGCGGAATTCGCCACCGGTGACGCGCGGACGAAGCCACTCGCCCTCCCAGAAGTTGCGCTGCGTGCCCGGGTCGATCCCCACCCTGCGCGCCAGGCGGTCCATCTCCGGCACCAGCCGCTCCATGGCCTCGCGCCCTTCACGGATGTTCCGCTGCGCCTCGTATGGCGCTATGCGCGCCTGCGCAACGTTCATCTCGTGCATCTTGCGGATGACCCGGTCCAGCGCGCTGGTCATGCCGTCCAGCAGCCCGGTGACGAACCGGATGGCGCCCGCCAGCGGCCCACGCAGGCGCTGCGTCATCTGCGCCGCGATCGGGAGCCAGCGGACGCCGATCTCCTGGCGTCCCTCGCGGACCGCGTTCTCCCACTGGTTTAGCGTCCCGATGTCGCCCTGCAGCTGCCGGCCCCACTCCCCCTGCACGCGCGTGCCGGCCTCGATGATGGCGTTCATGAGCGCCATCTGCTTCTGCGCGTCGGTCAGCTTGTCCTCTGCGACGCCGATCTCCCGGGCGAGCTTCTTGTAGTGCTGGGAGGGGTCAGCCAGGCCGAGGCGGTTCAGTCCCTCGTCCTGCTGTCTGAACGCCTGGTCCACCGCCAGGATGATCTCCTGCAGCGTCAGCCCGTTGGCCGCGCCGAGGTCCATGGCGGCGTTGAGAAGATCCTGGGCGCGCGCTGCCTGCTGGGCGCGGCCTGCCATCTTCCCGACCTGCGTGGCGAGCTCGTTCGCCTGCGTGCCGGTGATCTGGAAGGACTCCTGGGCCGTGGCAGCAAGTTCCCGCAGCTGCTTGAGCGGAACGTCGTACAGCTTCGACGCAGCGATCAGGCGCAGGTTCGCCATGATGCGTTCGCGCGCGTCGTTCAGCGTGCTGTTCAGCTTCCAGAGCACACCGATCGCGGCGAGCACCGACGCTACGAATACGCCGGCGATCCACGTCCTGGCGGCCTGCCCGATCCGCGAGAGGAGGGAGGGCGCCTGCACGTCGCGCAGGGCCTTGCCCCACTCCTGCGTGTTGATCATCGCGTCGCCGAACGCGGTGGCCGCGCCGCGCGTGAGACGCCCCTCCGCCTGCATCCGCCGCATGGTGCGCAGCAGCGCGCGCTGGTACCGCTCGGCCGCCTCTTTGCCCTGGCGCTCCGCCTCCCGGGGCGAGATGAGCTTGGAGAGCAGCTCGGCCTTGATCCGCGCGCCGTCGGCGTCCAGGCGCGCGCGCAGGCCGGCGATGTACCGCTGCGCGACCGCCTCTCCGTCCCTGCGCGCGCGCGCAGGATTCTGGCGCGGGAGAATCAACGTCTCCCGCATGGCCGTGATCGCGTCTGTCCCCGCCGCCGTACGGCCGGCACCCCGGGCGCGAGCTGTGCCGAGGCGCTGGATGCTGCGGAGCATCGCTTCGTTGTGCGCCTTCGCGGCTGCCCGCCCCGCAGCGGCCGCCTCCGCGGGCGTCATCAGGAGCGCCACCTGCGCGGCATGGATCTCCGCTTCTCTCGCCCGGAATCCGCGTTCCATCATCCGCATGTAGCGGGCGGCGACCCGGTCACCAGAAAGCGGACCGCGGTTCGCCGCCCGGTCTACGCCCTGGCCCATCGCGGTGCCCATCGCCTCCCCTGCCTCCCGCCCCGCCTCCTGCGCGGCCTGCCGGGTGCGCGTACGCCCCCTCCGGATCGCCCCGGCCGCGGCGTCGGGAACGCCGCGGCTGACGCTGCCACCAAACGCCCGGGTGAGCACGCCGCCGGCGTCCGCGCCAGCTTCAACCGCCGCGCGCCGCAGCGTCGTGCGCGACTGCCTCCGCAGCGCGGACAGGTCGAGCCCCACCTCCACAACGGCCATGCCGAAGGAGGGGGCGCCTGAATTCGCCGGAGCGGTGGGTTCAGCCATGGTGGCCCGGGTCAGTCGGTCAAGGCTTCAGCGGGTTCCGGGACGGCGATCAGCAGCTCCGCCGTCAGGCGCCCCAGATCATCGTCGTAGCAGTCAGCGGCGCGGACCTTGAGCCGATAGCCGTACGCGGCCAGGAGCCCGTCCGGCCCGAAGTCCGGCCGTTCAGCGGCCGGTCCTCTGCGCCTGGGCTTGGGGATCGCCTCCATCAGCGCCGCGATGCGCCGCGGCCCGACCTCGTTCAGCGCGTCGAAGAGGAGCGCCTCGTCGACGGCGGTGATCTCGTGGAGCCACGCCGGCGCGCGGGTGACGTCGGGGCAGGGGGCGCCGTCGGGCGTGAGGGCATGCGCCCACAGCGTGAGGCGCTGCCGCGCGAGCTCGATGACGTATCGCGCGTGGATGCGCTCGACCGCGCGCATCCGGCGGCGCCACTGGCGGCCGCACCGGGAGAGCAGCCCCAGCCGCCGCGCCTCGGTCACCGCCAGGGTGAAGCGAGCCTCGCAGTGCTCCAGCTCCACCTCCAGCGCCCTGACCCGGGTCCCGTGCGCGGCCATCAGCAGCAGGGACGAGTACGCCCGCCCCGTCACCCGCACGCGCCGTCCGCTCTCCAGCACCACCTCCACGTGGTGCCGGTGCATCAGCGCGTCCAGCGCCTCGTCGGCGCCCGCACGCGCCGCCGACGAGCGCACGTAACCGCCCTCTGGGGAGCGGACGATGTAGAGGTGGCCCAGGTACCGGAAGAGGCGCAACGCACCCGTGGCGGTGGTATCCGCCTCGGCCGCCGCCGTCAGAGACTCCACCCGGGCGATCTCGTCCTCCGTCAATGCCCCCTCATCCTCCTGCAGGCGCAGCACACGCTCCTGGCGGGCACAGTCCGCCAGGAGCCACTCCCTCGAAACCTGCGGGGGCGCAGCCTCCGAAAGGTGCTGCGCCCCCGCACGGCGAATCTCGTCAGGGAGCACGTCTCACCCTACTTGCCGGTCGACTCGCGGATGAACTCCTTGTTGCCCTCCAGGACGTACCGGGGAACCCGAAGCGGAGTGTCGACGGGGATCGTCCTCCCGTCCCGAATCCACCCGCCCGGGTGGTGCACGACCACGTCCACCAGGGCGTGCTTGCGCTTCTCCTCGGGCGGGAGCCCGTCGCGCACCTCCGGGTCCGTGGCGCCGACGACCGCCGGTGCGGCCGCGAGGCTCTCTTCCGTTCGCTGTGGCATTTGGTTTTCCCCCTCAGACGGCCGTCGAGTTAGACGGCGTCGGTGATGGTGAGCGCCGCGCCCGCGGTGGGCGTCAGCGCGCGGAAGGTGGCCTGCGGGTGCGTGTGGGCGTTGCCCTTCATACCCAGGCCGTTGACCCCCTGCCACTGCGCGTTGGGGATCTCGATCTTGCGGGTGGACGCGGGGCCGGGGCCCAGCGCGTACAGGTGCCGACGCGTGCTCCCGATGTCGCCGGCGTCGACCGACAGCACCTCCTGCGTGGGCGTCGCCGCGCTCAGGTCGCCGGTGTGCGCGCCATCCGGCAGGCCCAGCGCGAACCGGAACGTCAGCAGGTCCGCCCGCAGGAACGTCATCCCCAGCGTCAGCTCGCCGCGCTCCTGGCGCGAGTCGGCCGGGAGCACGTCCATCCCTCCGTACGCGTCGACGAACGTCGAGTTGAGCTGCAGGTCGACGCCGTCCTTCGTCGTCTTCGATACGGGCACCAGCGTGGTCCCGCCGGTGACGTATCCCGCTTCCTGGGTACCGAAGCCGATCCACTGGATGCCGGGCATGCCTACCTCCGTTGGTTGTCAGATTCTGGAGCGTACCACGTACCGACCGAACCGAAGCCCCTCCGCCGCAATCACGGCCCTCACGTCGGCCTCATCCGGGAGCGCCAGGTCGCGCTTCCACGGTCCGCTGGAGAAGAGGGACAGGTCGTACCATGCGATCCCGCCTGGCGCCGCCTGGTCGCTCTCCCCGCCCTGGATGATGACGAAGCATGTCGCGCCGGCAGCCTGTTCCATCACGGCCGCGAAGTGCTCCCTCCGATCCAGCTCGTGGAGCCGCGGCTGCGGCCGCCGGATGATCGGACCGCGGGGCGGGCTGGCGGGTGGGCGGGCGCTAAGGCCAAGGAGCTCACTCAGCACTTGCCTTCCTCACTACCTGGAGGGTGAACACCCGCCGCCGGCCGCGGATGTTGTCGTGGTTTCCCGGGATGGGCTGGAACGAGCCGACGTTGATCACGTGAATCCGGAAGTCCCCGTGCTCCATCTGCTGGTCCTCCAGCGCATCCGCTACGGCCTCGTCCAGTTTCCGCAGTTCGGCGCGGTGATTGTCGTCGTCGCTCTGCGCCCACACCCGCGAGTCCGCCACGATGAGGACCCGCTGGGAGCCCTTGATGCCCGAGGCGGGGCCCTGGGCGTAGAAGTTGAGTCGCGGAAACGCGCCCGACTCGGCGCCGCCCGTGTACGGCCCTTCCTGCACGCGGGTCCCGTCCCCCCCGAGAGGTTCCGCAGCCGCCGCCTTGGAAGCCGTCTCGAAGGCACGCTCCGCTGCCTGTTCCGGCCTCACCGCCGCACCTCCGCCCCCCAGCGCTCCGCCAGCTCTTCCAGCGTGTGGTCGATGAAGGGGCGGGGCTGGATCCTGCCGTCGTCCGTCCCGTGGTTCAGTACCGCTGCGAGATGGTGCTCGCCGTCGTCCGTCTTCAACGCGGTCCCTGCGCCCGAGAGAACAAACCCGCCCGCTATTACGGCCGGAATGAGGTGGAACGAGTCCCGCAGCACCCCCTCGCGGACGGCCGGGTGCTCGCCGGGGCCGGAAGCCGTGTAGATCGTTCGCGTTCCGGGCTTGATGTACTGGCGCCCGGTGCGCGGGCCCGGCCCCGGGTCCAGGCTGTCGCGGATCGCTGTGACCATCTCGCGTCCGAGCGCCTCAGCGGCCAGGAGGCCGAAGCGCGCCGCCCACTCGTCCACACCAGGCCCCGAACGGTCGATGAACTTGGCCGCCCTCATTGGAACGGCTCCGCGGTCGCTTCCACGTCCAGCTCGTCGTCGAAACGGCCACCTCCGCCGATCAGCCGCGCCTCCGCGACCGTGAAGCGGCCCGGCGCGGCGAACCTTCCCGCCGTCAGCTGGACCCCGTCACCGGGCCGGAGCTGCTGCCCGACCGGCAGTGCGTCGGGCGCCACGAAGATCGTTCCGCTGATCGAAACCTCCCGACCCCCCGCGAGCATCCGTACATCGCCGTTCTCCGGGCTGAACGCGCAGCGGACGTCGGCTGCTATCTCCGTCCACCCCTTCCCTGCAGGGTCGCGGGTATCGAACTGAGAGCCGGCGGGGG
>DASTNU010000225.1:0-7921 GCA_035720605.1 Longimicrobium sp.
CAACGCCGGCCGCGGGCTGTCCGTGGCTCACCCCGTGTTCGGAACCTTGCAGCACAGCACGTCTCCGTAGCTGCCTGACGGATCGACGTTCAGCAGCCGCTGCAACGGCTGGTTCTGCCTGCTCGTCGGGCGCGCGGTACCATGGCGCGCCGACCTGCTCTCGCCAAGCGGTCCATCCCGGCGGGAGATCGGCGATGGTTCGTAGCGTCGGGTCGAGTTCGAGGGCCTCTCGCATGGCGATCACACGACCATCTTCGGTCGCGTCAGTGGTGCCGCACACGAACGCCCAACCGTGGTCTTCGGAGTAGTGCGCAACACGAAGAACGGGCAACCCACCACTCAGCACTTGCCGCGTCGTGATAGCCGCGACATCTGGAGCTTGATCGAATGGCCAGTCGTCTGCAGGCATAACGACACGAGGGTCAGGGTGCAGGGCCGGCGCGCAAGGCGTTGTCGCCTGAAACACGGGCGGCCCGGATCCGCTGCGGCCGAGGCGCCCACTCGCGCGATCGATCCGGGTCAGGCCTTCGCCTCCACGTGGCGGCGGAAACTGTCCAGGATGGCCTGCCAGCCCGTGCGCTGGAGCTCGGGCGGGTTCTCCGTCTCCGCGTCGAACGTCACGCGTACGTGGACGCCGCCTGCGGTCTCGGCGAACTCGACCTGGACTTCCCTGTCGTCCGCCATGCGGTATTCGATGGCCTGGTGCGGCACGATGCGCGTGTACGTCCCCTCGAAGTCGAAGCCCGCGCTGCCATCCCTGGCTTCCATGCGCGACAGGAACTTCCCCCCTTCCCGCAGATCGACGACGCTGTGCGTCGTGTGCCAGTCGTCCTGGGCGGTGTTCCACTGCTTGATGTCCGCCGGGTTGTTCCACGCGTCCCAGACGGTGCTCAGCTCTGCCTTTGCGACGGTCTCGATGGTGATCTTCATGGGTGCCTCCTAGGGATGTGCCACGGGTGGACACCCTGGCGTCGAACGAGGGGAAGCCAGATCGACACCACCGGGCCGAGCGCAGTCCTGATACCGTCGATGCCCATGCACTGCGTGCAGGCCTGAGACCAGAATCCGGGAAAACAGTGTCATTCTGAGGGCGGCGCCGCGACGGATCACGTGGGGTCCACTGCTGCCCGTGCGCCGACCGAAGAATCTAGAGTGGATGAGCGCACCACTGCGTCGGTCACGACCCTGGCGCGAGAAGCCGCGCTCGACAGGCTGCGAAGCCTGCCTTCGCAGGCTGGTTCGGCGCGAAGTCGGCCATTGGCGCGGAAACAGGCTCTGCGGGCGCGAAGCGCGCGGGCGCAGCCCGCTAGTCCGCGAAGGCGGACTTCGTGCCGTTGGAGCCGCGGTTTCAACCGCCTGGGGATGGTCTGCGGCCCAGAGAGAGCGGTCTCTCAACAGTATCTCAGAATGACAGCGATCCTCGGGCGCGGTGGTTTTCCGGATCAGGGATGAGCGATCCGGCTTCACATTCCAGGTTCGAGTGAGGACGCGGAGTCGGCCGGCTCTGCGCCTGGCTCCCGCCGCGACGCGCGGAGTGCGTTCCACGCGCCGAGAATCGTGAGCGACGCCGCCAGGACCGTCCCCAGCACGGCCAGCAGGTTCGCCGCGAACGCCACGAGACTGATTCCCGAAACGTCCGGACTGATCGCACGAACTCCGGTCGCCGCCTGGATGACGACGGCCGTCATGAAGCCGTATGCCCCGCCGGTGAGCGAGAGGAGCAACGCTCCCCACTCGCGCCGGGGAAGCTCGAGCAGCGGCAGCACCGCGGCGGTCGCGATCAGCCACACGCCGAGCACCAGGAGCGCGGAATGGGCAGCCTGCCACATGCGGCCGGACCGGCTCGCCTCCTCGATGATGGACGGGTAGCCGCAGAGCAGGCCGACGAGGAGGATGATCGCGCCGTGCAGAACGAGCCGCCGCTGTGCGTCGGGTTGCGCCACCATGGCCGGGCAGCCTCCGAAAAAGGTTGGGCGCCGCGACGGATCAGCGCCGGGGCTGGAACAGCTCCACCGGGTTCCCGGAGGGGTCGTCGAGAATGACCTGTGTACCGCCTGGCCCGGTCACGAGCTCGTCCGTACGAAACGAAACCCCCGCTGCACGCAGCCGTGCAACTTCCGCGGCGAGATCGGTCACCTCCAGGTGTACCCGGTTCCAGCCCCCCGGCACCTGGCGGCGGCCGTCTGGCAGCGGACGCTTCCCCGAACTGCCGTCCCCGCTGAGCAGGAGGCGTACGCCGTCGCGTACGACCGACGCAAAGGCGGGCGAGGCGTCCTGTTCCACCGTGAATCCGAGGAGCGTCGTGTAGAAATGCATCGCCGCCGGGACGTCATCGATGATGTAGCGCACGCTGACCGTGGACATCGGTAGCTCCTCCTCCATGCTGGCACGCGTTTGGTCCCCCAGAGGGCACAGGGGTCGGGGTCGGGCCGGCGCGCAATGATGTAGCCGCTGACCCGATGGATTCCATGCGCCCCGGGCACGGCCCCGCTCACCGACGTTGTCCTGCCGGGTGGCACGGGTCAAGAGGCTCGGAGGCCGCGATGCCCGCGCGACCGACGCATGCGTCTGGCATGAGCCTCTCTCGCACCCGTTCGTCCCGTCGCCCGCGCGCCTGGTCACGCGCGGACGCGCCTGGACACGCGATCGATGACGCGCACCCGCCAGGCACGTAGCCTTGCCCCCACCCCTCGTCCGTCGCGACGTTCCCGCGCCGCTTGTCGATCTCCCGCCATCGATCGCCCCATGAGACGCTTCGTGTTCGCCTTCGCCGCGCTCGCGGCCCTCGCGTGCGGCCGCGCCGAGCCCACCGAAGAGTACGGGTTCATCGCGCTCCTGGGCCGCGATACGGTCTCGGTGGAGAGCGTGACGCGCCACGGGAACACGGTGACGAGCGACGCCGTCGACCGGTTCCCGCGCGTTCGCCGGCGGCACACCCGGATCGAGGTCGGCCCCGACGGCGGCATCCGGCGTCTCGTCATGGACATCCACACGCCCAGCGAGCCGCCCGGGCAGCGCGAGCGCCGCGTCGTCGCCGAGGTGGCGGCGGATTCCGTGCGCGTCTCGAAGCACGACGGAACGGGTACGGTGACGCGCGCCTTCGCCACGCAGGGCGGCGTGGCCATGGCGCACGTCCCGCAGATGTACAGCCTGTACGAGCTGTACTTCGCCGCCGCCCTCGGACGCGCCGCGGCGGCGCATCGCGCGCCCGGCGACACGGTGCAGATGCGGCAGTTCTACATCGACCGGGAGTTCGACGCGTTTCCGCTGCACCGCGGCGTCGTGCGGCTGCTGCCGGGCGGCCGCGCGGAGATCAGGCACGACTGGCTGGCCGGGACCGGGGAGGCAGCGTTCGACTCCGCGTACCGGATGCTGCGCTACTCCGGAGCCCGGACCACGTACCTGGTGGACGTGCAGCGCCTCCCGGCGCCACCCGACGTCGCCGACGTCGCCGGCCGGCTCGAGGCGCTGGAGGCGGAGCGCGGCGGCTTCAGGCCGTTGAGCGTGCGCGACACCGTGCGCGCCCGCATCGGCGGCGCCGCGTTCACCGTGGACTACGGACGGCCGCTCGCGCGCGGGCGCGTGCTGCTGGGCAACGTCGTCCCGTACGACCGCGTCTGGCGCACCGGGGCCAACGCCGCCACGCAGCTCACCACGTCGGCGCCGATCACGCTCGCCGGCCTTTCGCTGCCGGCGGGGACGTACACGCTGTGGACGATCCCGCACGCGCGGGGCGTGGAGCTGATCGTGAACCGCCAGGCCGGCCAGTGGGGCACGCAATACGCCGCCGCGCACGACCTCGGCCGCGCGCCGATGACGACGCAGACGCTCGCGGCACCCGTCGATCAGTTCACGATCCGGATCGATGCGGCCGGCGGACGGCGCGGCACGCTGTCGATGGAATGGGGCACCTTCCGCTGGACGGCGCCGGTCGAGGTGCGGGGAGGGTGAGCGGGGACGAGCCACGCGCCGTCGCGCGGCGTCCGTTCCTTGCAGGCGTTGGATGGCTCGCGTACGATAGAAGACCATCCAGCCAGGCGCTCATTACCCGCACCGTGGAGGTCGTCCCATGACCAGACTGAAGCTCGACATGAACGCGGTCACCGTGGAGTCGTTCGCCATGGAACCCGGCGGCGAGACGGATTCGGGCACGGTGATGGCGTACGTCACCGCCGGCAGCCGCACCTGCATCATCCCGTTCTGCCAGGGCGCTGACGCCGGCTGAACACAACGCTGGTGGCGACGGACGGTCACCGAGAACGCGCGAGTTCCCGCCGCGGTGAATGCACGACGCGAAGGGCCGGTATCCAGGTGGATACCGGCCCTTCCTGTCTCTCCAGGGGAATCCTCATCGAATTTCATCCCTCGGCGCCTGTCACGCGAGGCAGGCGGCTCACGCTGCAACGGAGATCCGCTGAACTCCGACAAACGTCATCGGCTCGATCTCTTCGCCCTCGACCTCCAGGCAGAGTTCGACCGCTTCCCGCATACGCTCCATGAGCTCGTCCAACGAGCGGGCCTGTGTGTGACAGCCTCGGAGCGCGGGGACGGACGCCACATAGTAGCCCGCCGAATCGCGCTCGATCACGACGTCGAACTCTCTCTGCATGCTTCCTCCAGGACGAATGCTCCTTGCAGTCACCGCAGGATCGCGCAAGTCACCCGCGATGCGCAAGGTTCGACCCGATGAGCGCCGTCGATCGGGTTCAGGCACTCGCCTCCACGTGGCGACAGGCGCGGTTGCGCATCCGATCCTCCGCGCGAGGCTCTTTCGTTTCGGGGTAGGGGGATGAGATAATCTATCGCATGACATCCGCAGACCCGAAGCCCGCCAGCTGCGAGGCGCTGGAGCCGGCCGCGCACGCCGTGCTCAGCGAGGCGGCCTACAACTACTACGCCGGGGGCGCGGAAGACGAGGTGACGCTGCGCGCCAACCGCGCCGCGTTCGGGCGGTTCTTCCTGCGCCCGCGCGTGCTGGTGGACGTGGGCGAGGTGGACACCTCCGTCGAGCTCCTGGGTGAGCGGCTGTCGATGCCGATCCTGCTCGCGCCCACCGCCTTCCAGCGCCTTGCCCACCCGGAGGGCGAGAAGGCCAGCGCCTGCGCCGCGCGCGCGGCCGGCACGCTGATGGTGGCCAGCACCCTGTCGAACACGCCGATCGAAGACGTCGCCGCGGTGGCGCCGGGGCCGCTCTGGTTCCAGCTCTACGTCTTCCGGCAGCGCGAGATCACCCGCGCGCTGGTCGAGCGCGCCGAGGCCGCCGGGTGCACGGCCATCTGCCTGACCGTCACCGTGCCGGTGCAGGGGAACCGCGAGCGCGACACGCGCACCGGCTTTCGCCTGCCGCCGGAGCTGGAGATGGCGAACTTCACCGGGCTGCGGCAGGCCGTCTTCCCCGACGACGCGGCGGGATCGGGGCTCGAAGCGTTCATCGGCCGCGAGTTCGACCCCACGCTCACCTGGGGCGCGGTGGAATGGCTCCGCTCCATCACCCGGCTCCCCATCGTGCTGAAGGGGATCGTGGTGCCGGAGGACGCCGCGCGCGCGGTGGAGCACGGCGCCGACGCGGTGATCGTCTCCAACCACGGCGGGCGCCAGCTGGACTGCGCCGAGCCCACGCTCCTGGCCCTCCCGCGCGTGGCCGAGGCCGTCGCGGGACGCATTCCTGTGCTGATGGACGGCGGGATCCGGCGCGGCACCGACGTGGTGAAGGCGCTCGCGCTGGGCGCGCGCGCCGTGCTGATCGGCCGCCCCGTGCTCTGGGGGCTCGCGGTCGATGGGCAGGCCGGGGTCGAGCGGGTGCTGGAGATGCTCCGCGGCGAGCTGCGCCGCACCCTCGCGCTCCTCGGCCGAGCGTCGGTTCGCACGGTGGACGCGAGCGCGATCACCGAGATCCCGGGCCTCATCCTCCCGCCGCGGTAAGGCGGTCGCCGGGCGATCCGGAGGGGGCGCTCGACCCGCGGCGCCCATGATCGCAGGAAGCCGCAACCCTACGCCATCGAACCTCCCGTGGCCGAGCCCTCGTCTTCCCCTGGCTCCCGCAGGCACCCACGCTGGATGCAGACAGTCGCCGGTGCGCTCAACGCCGTCTGCGGGCTGTTCCTCTGCTGGCTCGCCTGGTACCTGGTCGTCCACGACCAGCTGTACGGGCCGGGGCTGGCGTTCTTCGGCGCCGCGCAGCTGGTCTTCGGGCTCGGACTGACGGCGTTCCGCACCTACCGCAACGAGCGGCTGGACCGCGGCGAGAGCCTGGAAGGGCGCGAGGGCTGGCGGCTCCTCACGCCGCGCTGGTGGGGCGTGCTCGTGATGGCGCTCGCAGCGGGCGCCGCGTACGCCGCCGCGCTCTGGCGCTGGCGCTGATCGCCGCTGAACGCACACACACGGCACGGCTCTCGTGGGTCGGAACTGGAGGCCGCGCAATCACCCGCCGCCACGTTCCCCTCGCGGTATACGGGAGTGAACCAGAGCGCCAGGCGTCGACAAGATGTTGGCCACTGTCCCTGTTTAAGTGCAAATCAAACGGAGAAGACGCGCACTTCTGCCACCACCGGCCTATTCCGCCTGGGCACGATAACGCGCGGGATCATACCACTGCTCGCCGAATCCGACGCGCCGAATTCCCGCGTTCCTGGCAAAGATCCGCAGCATCGCTTCACGTGTCGCTTCGCCGGGATCACGCACAAAGTGAAGGCTGAGCGAGTGGCCAGTGGGAAGATTCCCCAGATCTGCGACGGCGTCCGAGAGGTACCTTTCCGCGGCAGACCGGCCTGCCCGGTAAACACCGACGGCATCGCGGATTCCCGTGTCGATCATGTCAGATTTCATCTCCACCCATTCGCGCGGTCGCACGTTCCCGCTGTGAGCTTCTTCCAAGCTGACTTGAGGGATCGCGTAGTCGAGAACCGTGTAACCGCTCACGCCCTGCCCCGGGGTTGGCGCCGGGATCACACGGCCGCCCTGCCAGTAGACACGCCTGGCGGCGTCCTGGGACAGCGGTGGCGCGAAGAGCAGCTCAGCAAGTTCACCGCGATGGCGGTTGACCCAAATCGGCAGCATGCCGGGGATCGATGCCGCCTGCTGGTCGAAATTGTCCAGTAGTGCAACACGATCACGATGCGGAAGGCCACTGTATCCGGGGGCAATCTCCAGCGTACGGTACAGGGCCGCGAGCTGCTCCAGATGCTCCCGGTTCTCTGGTCGCAGCAAGCTGCTCAGCTGGCTGTGCCTTCGCGCGAAGCGCGTAGCCTCCGCGAGGTAACGGCCCCACTGCGGGTCAGAGGGGAGTGGGGCAACAGATACGGCCGGTGTTTCCCGCGGAATACCGAGCGCCGTGTCGAGGGCGGCCAGCGACTGGAGAGAACCCTGGTTGTAGGCGCGCAACAGCGCCGCGCGCGCCTGGGGGCTGGCCCTGAGGGCACGGGCGAGGTCGGGGGCGGCCCTGGCCAGTTGAACGGCATCGGTGCCCTGGCCCTGCAGTCTCATGAATCGATAAAGGAGGCCAACCCCGTCTCGCCCGAACTGCCTTATGAATTCGTGAGCAGTGGCGTTACGCGCCAGCACCTGGTACCACTGCGCCCGCTCGCCCCGTGCTGGAAGAAAACCGCCGGCATTCAGGATTCCGAGAAAAGACTCCATGAGCTCCGGCGGCACGCTGGCCAGGATATTCCGGCGGGTGACGGGGGAATGGCGCGCGATGGAGGTCCTGAACGAGTGCAGGCCGCTGCGCGCCTCGGCATTCCCGCTCGCGGCCGCCTGCGCGCGGGCCTCGAGCTGCAGCAGAGAGGGCCCTTGCTCGGCATCTCCGGCGGAGCCACCGCCCGCTGCCGCCTGGTACCCGGAGGGTTGCTGCGTGGCCGCGGAAGTGGCTCGGCCGCCAGCACCGAGCCGGAGCTGCGCTTCCGGCTGACGCGGCGCGGCAGGG
>DASTNU010000226.1:0-10927 GCA_035720605.1 Longimicrobium sp.
GGGCCGTGGGGTAGAACCCTCCTCGCCTCGGAGCCAGCCGCGCGGCACGAGCTCGCCAGGCCAACGATGGCCATCCCGCCTTGTCCAGCGCCGCCCGGGAAACGAGTTTTCCCGGAAGCGTCCGCCGCACCCGCCATCACCCGCCGCAGCATTGTATGAGCGACACGCAGACCCCTGCCGCGCCCACGGACGACGCACGTGTCGCCGCTTCGCTGGAGAACTGGAAGCGCAAGCTGCTGGACCTGAGCAAGCGCAACCGCGCGCTCAACTTCCGCATGACGCGCGCGTCCACCGTCGCCATCGTGGACGAGCGCCCCGCGGAGGTCTTCCGCCGCCTGTACCTGGCCGAGAAGCCCATGCGCTTCCAGGCCGCCGATCCTCCTGCCCCTGCATCGACCGTCGCGGCACCGCCGTCCGCCGCCGCGCCCGATCCATCCTCCACCGCTCCGGACTCTGCCCCTGCTCCAGTCCGCGAAGGCGGACTTCGCGATTTCCCAGCGGCGAATTCATTCGCTCCAACGGAGGCCGTCCCGCCACCGAATTCCATCGATCCCGCCCCGTCACCGGATTCCGTTGATCGCGCTCCGCTGTCGGATTCCATCAATCTCTCCCTGCCACTGGACTCCGTCGGCTCCTCGTCGCCTGCGGATTCTATCGATCCCCCGACCCTGCATTCCATCGATTCCACGCGGCAAATCGATTCCGCGCCGCAACCGGACGCCGGCGAACCCCCGCCGCTCCCGCTGATCGATACGGCGGATTCGGCACCGGCCGACGCTTTCGACGACATGGTGGGGGATGACGGCGCGCTGGCCGCGGCCGCGGAGTGGACGCCGTACCAGGCGGCGGCGCTGGCGACGAAGCACCGCGACGACGTGCTGCAGACCACCTCGCCGCCGGACCGGCTGGACGTGTCCCTGCGGCGCATCGAGGAACAGGCGCGCGAGACGCAGGAAGAGCAGGGCGTCAACGCGCTCTTCCTGGCGCTGGGGATGCTGCACTACACGGAGTCCAAGGATTCCGAGCAGGTGTTCCGCGCGCCGCTCGTCCTGCTTCCCGTGCGGCTGGCGCGCACCTCGGCCGGGGCGGGATACACGCTTTCCGTCACGGACGACGACTACATCGTCAACCCCGCGCTGGCGGAGCACCTGCGCCGCGACTACGGCATCGCGCTGCCGGAGCTGCCGGACCCCGCCGCCATCCCCGACGACTACGACCTGCAGCAGTTCTTCGCCGCCGCCGGCGAATCGGTGCGGACGCAGCCGGGCTGGCGGGTGACGGACGAGATCTACCTGGGGCTGTTCGCCTTTCAGAAGTTCGTGATGTACAAGGACCTGGAGGCCAACGGCGCCGCCTTTGCCGCGCACCGCCTGGTCCGCCGCCTGGTCACGCGCACCGGCGACCAGTTCGCCGCGCTGCCGGACGACGTGCGGGAGATGGACCTGGACACCGTCTTCCCGCCCGAGTCCACCGCGCAGGTGGTGGACGCCGACGCCAGCCAGCTGCGCGCCATCGCCGCCGTGTCGCGCGGGCACGACCTGGTGCTGGAGGGGCCGCCGGGGACCGGGAAGTCGCAGACCATCACCAACCTGATCGCGCAGGCGCTTCATGCGGGGCAGTCGGTGCTCTTCGTGGCGGAGAAGATGGCCGCGCTGCAGGTGGTGCACGAGCGGCTGGTGCGCGCCGGCCTGGGCGACTTCTGCCTGGAGCTGCACAGCACCAAGGCCAGCAAGCGCGCCGTGGTCAAGGAGATCGCCCGCTCGCTGGACGCCTCGCTGCAGCGCCCGCGCACCGGCGAGTCCGTGGCGGACCGCCTCTCCGGCGTGCGCCACACGCTGACGGAATACGCGGATGCCGTCCACACCCCGTACGGCGCCGCGGGCTTCACCCCGTACCGCGGCTTCGGCGAGCTGATGGCGCTGCGCGACGCGCCCAGGGTCCGCCTGCAGAAGCCGGTCACCGCCGTCACCCGCGCGCACTTCGAGGACGCGGTGCGCGGCCTGGAGGACCTGGCGAAGGCGTCGGAGGAGGTCGGCGACGTGCGCACGCACCCGTGGCGCGACTCGCGGCGCACGCTGTGGCCGGAAGAAGAGGTGGACGACGCGCGGGAGCTGATCGCCGGCCTGCGCGCGCGGCTGGCGGAAACGGTCGAGCACGCCGCCGCGCTCGCATCCACCCTCCACCTGCCGCCGCTCTCCACCTTCGCCGACGTGGCCGGTGCCCTGCGCGCGGCGGAGGTCATCGCCCGCTCGCCGGGGGCGCCGCTGGCGGTGCTCACCCGCGCGGAGTGGAACCAGCCGCCGCCGCAGGCGGTGGAGCTCGTCGCGCGCGGGCGGCGCGTGGCGGAGCTGGACCGCCGCATCACGCACTGGTTCACCCCCGACGTGCTGCAGCAGGACCACGCCACCGACGCGCAGTTCATGGAGGAGAAGGAGAGCAGCCCCTTCCGATTCCTGAACTTCCTGAGCGGAAAGCATCGCGCCACCAGGCGGCGCTGGCTCGCGTACCGCCACGCGTCCTTCACCGGCTCGCTGCTGGAGCAGGCCGCGGAGATGCGCAAGGTGGACGAGCTGCGCCGCGAGCGCACCACCATGGCCGCGCTGGATCCCGTCGGCCGCGAGATGTTCGGCGCGCTGTGGCAGGGGGAGGCGTCTGACTGGGACGCGCTGGATGCGTACGTGCGCTGGGTGGTCGAGTACCGCGCCGTTGCCGTCGAGCGCAATCTCCCCGACGCCACCGCCGACATCGCCACGCGGCCGCGTCCCGGCGTGTCTCCGGCGGATGCGCTCCGTGCGGCGTCCGATGCCACCGCGCGGGCGCTGGACGGACTGCGTGCGCTGGCGCAGTGGCCGGCGGAGTACCTGCACGACGCGCCGCTGGCGGAGATCGTGGAGCGCGCCGCGGCGCTGGAGGCGGGGATCGGCCTGGCGCCGCGCTGGGCCGCGTTCGAGCTGGTCCGCGCGACGGTGGCGGACGGCGCCGCCGCCGAGCTGCTGCCGTCCGCGATGGCCGGCGAGCTCGCGTTCGCGGAGCTGTCCGCCGCATTCCGCCGCGCCTTCCACCAGAAGTGGGTCACCGCCGCCGTGCAGGAGCGCGAGCCGCTGCGGCAGTTCGCCACGCTGCCGCACGAGCAGCGCGTGGCGGAGTTCCGCCGGCTGGACGAGGCGGTGCTGCGCCAGAACCGCGACGCCCTCGTCGGCCGCCTGCGCGACTCCGTGCAGGCGCGGCTGCGCGAGCGCGCGGCAAAGGAGGCGATGCCCTTCCTGCAGTCGCAGATGGCCCGCGAGCGCCGCCACGCGCCGCTGCGCCGCACGCTGCAGCAGTCCGGCGCCGCCATCCGCGCCATCAAGCCCTGCTTCATGATGAGCCCGCTCACCGTGGCGCAGCTGCTGGACGGCGGCGGCCCCTCGTTCGACGTCGTGATCTTCGACGAGGCCAGCCAGCTGCCGTCGGAGGATGCGGTCGGCGCCATCGTCCGCGGCCGGCGGCTGGTCGTGGTGGGCGACCCGCGCCAGCTGCCGCCCACCAACTTCTTCTCCGTGATGTCCGGCCAGGCCACCGCGGAGCTGGGGGATGACGGCACCCCGCTCTTCGAGGACACGGAGAGCGTGCTGGAGGAGTTCCTGGGCGCCGGCGTGCCCAAGACGCGGCTGCGCTGGCACTACCGCAGCGCGCACGAGTCGCTCATCACCTTCTCCAACGTCTCCTTCTACGACGCCGACCTGCACACCTTCCCCTCCGTCGACGCGGCGAGCGCCGACGCCGGCCTGCGCTTCGAGTACGTGGCCGACGGCGTCTACGAAGGAAAGGGGCTCAACCTGGTGGAGGCGAGGCGCGTGGTGGACGAGGTGGTGCGCCACGCGAAGACGGAGCCTGACGCCAGCCTGGGCGTGGGCACCTTCAACCTGCGCCAGCAGCTCGCCATCCAGGACGAGCTGGAGCTGCGCCGGCGCCAGGACCCGTCGCTGGAGCCGTTCTTCAGCCGCGAGCGCGCGGAGCCGTTCTTCGTCAAGAACCTGGAGAACATCCAGGGCGACGAGCGCGACGTCATCCTGCTCAGCGTCACCTACGGGCGCGGGCGCAACGGGCGCATCCGCTACAACTTCGGCCCCATCAACGGCGAGAACGGCTGGCGGCGGCTGAACGTGCTCACCACCCGCGCGCGCCGGCGGATGGTCGTCTTCTCCTCCATGCGCGGCGACGACATCGCCCCCACCGCGTCGCAGTCGCGCGGCCCCGTGCTGCTGCGCGAGTTCCTGCTCTACGCGGAGCTCGGGCAGCTGCAGAGCGAGTCCGCGGCGCTTTCCGCGGAGGCGGAGTCGCCCTTCGAGCAGCAGGTGATGCAGGAGCTCGCGCGGCGCGGCGTGCGGCTGCGGGCGCAGGTGGGCGCGGCCGGCTACCGCATCGACATGGCGGTGGTGGATGACGAGAAGCCCGGCCGCTACGTCTGCGGCATCGAGTGCGACGGCGCCGCCTACCACGCCAGCGAGACCGCGCGCGACCGCGACCGGCTGCGGCAGCAGGTGCTGGAAGCGCGCGGCTGGCAGATCCACCGCGTCTGGTCCACCGACTGGTTCAAGGACCGCGAGGGGCAGGTCGAGCGGCTGGTGAAGCTGATCGATGTCTCGCGCGTGTACACCCGCGACGCCGCCGCCGCCCGCGAGGCCGAGGCCGAGGCGCGCCGCATCGAGGCGGAGCAGCGCGAGCTGCTGCGCGTGGAGAAGATCGTCGCCGACGCGGCGGATGATGCACCGCCCCCGCCGCCAGCCGACGAGCCCGCCGCCATCCCCGTGGCGCCGTACGTGATGGCGGACGTCACGCCGCGCTGGGCGGGGACGGACATCCTGGCCAGCCCGCAGTCGCTGCTGCTGGCCGCGCTGCGCGAGGTGGTGGAGGCCGAGGCGCCCGTGCACGTGGACGACGTGGAGGCGCGCGTCGCGGCCATGTGGGGGCTGGCGCGCACCGGCTCGCGCATCAGCGCGCGGATCGGCTACGCGATGGATGCGGCTGCCGCGCAGGGCATCCTGCTGCGCCGCGGCGACTTCGTCCACGCGCCGGACGGCGCCGTCGCCGCCCGCTCGCGTCGGGACACGAAGATCCCTGCGGAGCGCATCGCGCCGGAGGAGTATCGCGAGGCGGCGCTGGCAGTGCTGCGGGCGCGCGGCGGGCTGCCCAGGAAGGAGCTGACGGCGGAGGTGCGGTCGCTGCTGGGCTTCAGCCGCACCGGCGCCCGCCTGGAAGAAGCCATCGGCACCGCCCTCGACGCGCTGCTGGCCGACGGCACCTGCGGCGAAGCCAGCACCGGCATCCGCCTGCGCGAGGAGGAAACGCCGGGGATCAACGACGCGACATCCACGTGAGCGGGTCAACTCCCTGCTCGGAACACCAGAAACCCCGTCCCGGCTCGCTCACGCGCGCCGAACGGGGCTTCTGCTAGCCTCTACTGCTTTGTGGATCGAGTGGATCAGTCCTTGAGCCACCGGGCAAGACGCTGCTCCATCTCTTCCTGCGTGTAGGTCCGCTCGTTCTGCAGCGACCAGTCTCCGCGACGAATGCTTTCGCGGACGTAGAACGTGTAGTACACGTCCGCGAGACTGCAAGACTCGTCGAGCAGATCCAGCACCTGCAGAACTTCATCCTTCGCGCTTCCCTCGAGCATCTCCGGGTGATGGCCCAAGCGGCGCCTGTACTCGAGGATGCAATTCTCGCCCGTGGCTTCGGCTTGGTGAATCGTGTGCCGGACGTGCAGGGCGTGCTCGATGCCCTCCAGCAAGCAGTCGTCAGGCAAGGCGCCGAGTAGTTCCCTCACCTCTGCCTTCGTCGTGGGCATCCCATCCTCCCCCGGCTTATCACCTGAGCCAATCGTTGCGAAACCGCTTGGGTATGCGCCGCCGCGTATGCCGAATACTGAAAACAACGATGCCGATCGGCGAGACCTGATACATCAGCCGATAGCTGCCGACGATCAGCTCACGGCGCGCCGGGTGGTTCCATGGTTTGATGATGTGGCCGGAGAGTGGAAAGGTGCTCAGGCGCTTCGCAGCAAAGACGAATTGCCCCACGACTTGCACCGCCTTGGCCTTTGAGTCCCGCTCTATGTACTGCCTGATCTTCGTGACTTCCCGTTGGGCGTTGCGCGACCACCTTACTCGCGCGCCCACTGCTCAAACCAAGCTTCCATCTCTTCTTGGCTCACAAGCGGCTCATAGATCGCGGATGCCACGCCACGCCGCAGGTGCTCCCGCTCGTCCAGCTCTTCGAGGATGTCATCCATCGTGCAGTCGTCCGGCAGCTGGTCGAGCGCAGCCAGGATCTCGGCCTTCGCGGTGGGCGCGGTGATTTCCTGCAGCGCATTCCACAAGTCGGTTTCCGACTCGTTCAGCTCCCGCCCGGGGTGAGGGTAATCCTTTGCCAGGGTGATGCGGCCGAGGAGGCGCTCCATCTCCCCGACCTCCCGACCTTCCTCCAGCAATTCCAGCACGTCTGCTTTCGCGGTGCTCATCCTGTTCCCTTTGCGGGGGTGGGCGCCGATCAGATCCGCAACAATCTCAACGAGAACCCGCCCCAAAAGCAAGCCGGTCGAATACGCCACCCGCGGCACAAAGTGGTCAGAGCGATCGCCGGCGGGCATGGGGTCTCGCTTACTCGTCGTGGCTGACGGCGCTCCGCATCTTCTTGGTGGCGGAGCGCTGCTTCTTCTCCTGCAGCCGCGCTTCCTTCGCCGCGCGCGAGGGCTTGGTCTTCTTGCGCTTCTTGGGGACGACCAGCGCCTGGGCCAGCAGCTCCACGAATCGCGCCGTGACCGCCTCGCGGTTCTGGTGCTGGCTGCGCGACTCGCTGCCGGTGAGCAGCAGCACGCCCTCGGAGTTGATGCGGTTGGCCAGCTTGGTCCGGATCAGCGCGCGCTGCTCGTCCGTCAGGCTGGGCGAGGCGCCCACGTCCCACGCCAGCTCCACGCGGCTGGACGACGTGTTGACGTGCTGCCCGCCGGGGCCGCCGGAGCGCGTGGCGCGGTAGGTGAGCTCCGCGCGCGGAATCCACAGCGAGTCGTTGATCTGCAGGACCGTCTCTTCCGGCATCCTCTCCATCTTTCCTGAAAGGGGTTCGGCCCGGCAGACGTTGCAGCCGCCGGGCCGTGGCTACAATCTACACACTACCAGGCCTGCCCGCAGTCGGGCGGCACGCCTCTGGCGTTCCGCCGCGGCCCACCGCCCCCGCGCAAGGAGAGTGCAGGAATGCCCCAGTCCGCGTCCACCGCCCGCCGCCACCCGGTCCGCTCGCCCAGCCCGCGCCACTACCACCTCATCGGGATCGGCGGGACGGCGATGGCGTCGCTGGCGGGGCTGCTGCGCGCGGCCGGGCACCGCGTCACGGGGAGCGACGAGAACGTGTACGAGCCCATGGCCTCGCAGCTCAAGGCGCTGGGCATCCAGTACGCGGAGGGATACGCGCCCGCCAACCTGGACGTGAACCCCGACGTGGTGATCGTGGGCAACGCCATCAGCCGCGGCAACCCGGAGCTGGAGGCCGTGCTGGACCGGCGGATGCACTACACCGCCGCCGCCGTGGTCATCAAGGACGAGTTCCTGCGCGGCCGCCACGTGCTGGCCGTGGCCGGGACGCACGGCAAGACGACGACCACCTCGCTGCTGGCGTGGATCCTGGAAAGCGCGGGGCTCGAGCCGTCGTTCCTCATCGGCGGGATCGCGGAGAACTTCGGCAGCAGCTTCCGGCTGACGGAATCGGATTACTTCGTGATCGAGGCGGACGAGTACGACACGGCGTACTTCGACAAGGGGCCCAAGATGTGGCACTACCTGCCCGTCACGGCCATCGTCAACAACATCGAGTTCGACCACGCCGACATCTACCGCGACGAGGAGGCGTACCGCTTCGCCTTCGCGCGCTTCATCAACCTGGTGCCGCGGAACGGAACGCTGGTGGCGGGATGGGAGTCGCCGATCGTCCGCGAGCTGGCGGCGAAGGCCTTCTCGTCCATCCAGTCCTTCGCCTACGGAGACGACGTGGCGGCGGACGGCGGCGGGGAGCACCCGCGCTGGACGGCGCGCGACGTCACCTTCGGCGAGCAGGGGACGCGCTTCACGGCGCTGCGCGGCGGCGAGGTGTGGGGTCCGGTGCAGACGCCGCTGACCGGCGCCTTCAACGTGCGCAACTGCCTGGCGGTGATCGCCGCGGCGGAGGCGGTCGGCGCGGACCGCGAGCGGGTGCGCGAGGGGCTGCGCACCTTCGCCAGCGTAAAGCGGCGGATGGAGGTGCGCGGCGAGGTGCGCGGGGTGACGGTGATCGACGACTTCGCCCACCACCCCACCGCCGTGCGCGAGACGATCGACGCGGTGCGGCAGCGCTACCCCGGCCGCCCCGTCGTCGCGGTTTTCGAGCCGCGCAGCTACACCGCCCAGCGCCGCGAATTCCAGGATGCGTACCGGCAGGCGTTCGCCGGCGCGCAGCGGGTGGTGCTGGCGGGGCTCTTCCATCCCGAGCGCTACACGGCGGAGACGGCGATGAACCCGCTGGAGCTGGTGGACGCCTGGCGCGGCGAGGGGAAGGCCGCCGACTTCATCCCCGACCCCGACGAGATCGTCGCCCGCCTCACGCCGGAGCTGCGCGGCGGCGAGGTGGTGCTGGTGATGAGCAACGGCGGCTTCGGCGGCATCCACGGCAAGCTGCTGGATGCGCTGGGGCGCTGAACGGCGCCACGCGCGCGTACGCGCGGGGAGCGCTTCCGCGCGTTCGTGATGAGCAGGGGCGATGGGCGAGAAGGGGCGAGAAACCGCTCCCGCTCGCCCATCTGTTCTCGTGGAGCCGGCCGCCCGCGACCATCCTCGCCCGGGGGGACCTGGTCCGGGCTGCCGGGAGATCATTTCTGGCCGGCCATTCCACCTTCACGAGTGGCCGGCCACCCACCACAGACCGCACATGCCCGCATTCACCCCCGAGCTGCGCGCCGAGTACCAGCGCCTCTATGACACCGTGGAGGTTCGGGAGCATCGCCGCGACGACGTGGCGGCAATCGCCAACGAGCTCATCGCCAGCAAGCCCCGGTACGAGGTGGTGGCCCAGCGGGTCGGCGTGCCGTGGCAGCTGGTGGCGGTCATCCACGAGATGGAGGCGTCGCAGAAGTTCACCCGGCACCTGCACAACGGCGATCCGCTCGGCGCCCGCACCGTGCGCGTACCCGCCGGGCATCCCAGGAGCGGGCACCCGCCCTTCACCTGGGAAGAAAGCGCCGCCGACGCGCTGCGGCTCAAGGACCTGGACGACTGGGGCGACTGGAGCGTTCCAGGCACGCTGTACCAGCTGGAGCGGTACAACGGCTGGGGGTACCGGAACAGGGAGCCCGAGGTCAGGTCGCCGTACCTGTGGAGCTTCTGCCAGCACTACACGCGCGGAAAGTACGTGGCGGACGGCGAGTTCTCGGCGACCGCCGTGTCGGGCCAGTGCGGCGCGGCCGTGCTGCTGCGCCACCTGGAGCAGGCGGGGCATCCGCTGCCGCCGCGCCCTCAGCCGGTGCCGCTGCCCGATGAGTTTCGCAGCGTTCGCTACGACCCGGACCGGTATGACGCCACCGCCGAAGCGCTGCAGAGATGGCTCAACCAGCATCCTGGCGTCGCTCTCGTGGCGGACGGCAAAGCCGGCAGGCGCACCAGCAACGCGCTGCATTTCGTGACCGGCAACTACCTCCCCGGAGATCCACGCGCGTAACGCGCCGGGACCGCGGGGCACACGTGGTGCTGGTGATGGGCGGCGGTGGCTCTGGCCGGCATCGACGCCAGCTGCGGGATGCGCCCGGGCGCAGAGCGTGGACAGGCCTGCTCGACCGGCGTCCCGGCCGATGGTACGGAACCCGCGCCGGGCCGTGTGGTAGCACGGCCCGGTTTCGTCGTCCATCGAATCTCGATCTCCGGAAATCCTTGTCGATGCGTCTCTTGCGCGCCCTGCTCCCCGTCCTCGCGCTCGCCGCGTGCGCGCCCGGCGCACCCGCGCCCGCGCCCGCCGCGAATCCGTCCCCGTCCGCCGGGGCCACGCCGGCCGTCGCGCTGGCGGGGGACACGGCGGTCATCCGCGGCAGGCTGCCCAGCGGGCTCGCCTACTACGTGCGCCGCAACGCCGAGCCGCGCGCCCGCGCGGAGCTGCGCCTGGTGGTGAACGCCGGCTCCGTGCTCGAAGACGCCGACCAGCGCGGGCTGGCGCACTTCCTGGAGCACATGGCCTTCAACGGCACGCGGCGCTTCGAGAAGCACCAGATCATCGACTACCTGGAGCGCGTGGGAATGCGCTTCGGGCCGGACATCAACGCCTACACCAGCTTCGACGAGACCGTCTACATGCTGCACCTCCCCACCGACAGCGCGGGGGTGCTGGACACGGGGCTGCAGATCCTGCGCGACTGGGCCACCGGCATCACGCTGGACTCCGTGGAGATCGAGAAGGAGCGCGGGGTGGTGATCGAGGAGTGGCGCCGGTCGCGGGGCGCGGGCGCGCGCATCAGCGACCGCCAGTTCCCCTTCCTCTTCGCCGGCTCGCGCTACGCCGACCGCCTTCCCATCGGCGACCTGGAGACGCTGCGCACCTTTGCGCCCGCGACGCTGCGCAGGTTCTACGAGCGCTGGTACCGGCCGGAGCTGATGGCCGTGGTGGCGGTGGGGGAGTTCGACCCGCGCGAGATGGAGCGGCGCATCATCGCCGAGTTCGGCGACGTGCCCGCGGCGCAGGGGCCGGAGCGGGCGGAGGTCACCATGCCCTTCCCCGACAGCACGCGCTACATGGTGACGGTCGATCCCGAGGTGCCGCGCGCGCAGGTCTCCATCAACTGGATGATGCCCTTTCGCCCCGACACCACGCCGGAGGAGATCCGCCGCTCCATCGTCGACGGGATGTTCGCCGGGCTGCTGGGCGACCGGCTGCA
>DASTNU010000227.1:0-5266 GCA_035720605.1 Longimicrobium sp.
GCCGGGTCGGCGCCGCTCCGCCGTACGGTCACCGCGCGGGCACCGCCGTCAGCTGGCCGTCGAGAGAAAGCAGAACGGCCGTCTCCGGCCCCTGCTGAAGCCGGTCCAGCCAGCGCCCGGCCTGCAGCTGCTCCAGCAGCACCGACGCGGCGGCGTCGCCGTCGCGCGTCATCGCGCGGTGCTCGATGTGCAGGAACCGCTCGCCCTGCCCCGGCCCGGTGCGAAAGCGCCACACGTGCCGCCCGGGCTCGTTGCGCTCCGCCGTGTGCACCCGGCTCCACCGCCCCTGCGCCTGCTCCCGGATGGCGGCGCTGAGCTCGCCGGCCACGCGGGTGATCTGCTGCCTGTGCATTTCTCTGGGGGTCATGTTGACCGCCTTTCTGCTTGGCTGGGCGCGCGCGCCCGCGAAGAGCTTCCGGCGGCGCGGTGTGCGCCGCGGACGTTGGGGGGGAACGGGGGATACGGAAAAACGCCCGCGGCCTGACGTCAGCGCTGACGTCGAAGCCGCGGGCGTTTCGCGGTCGGGGAATCCACGCTCCCCGGGCGAAACATTGGATACACCGCGCGCCTGGGCCCGTTCCGCAAGCGTGGCGCACCGGGGGCGGGGAGATTGCGAGAAACCCGGCGCCTCACGCGATTTACCCTTGCGATCTCCCTCTCCCAAAGAAGATGAGCACGATCACCATGAGTGCGATCGCGGTGAGCACCGGCGCCCAGAAGTACCCGCTGAGAATGAAGGCCGAGTTGTCCGAGGCCTTGCCGTACGGGGCCAGGTTCATCCCGAAGGTCCCCAGAGGGATGGTGACGACGGCGAAGGCGGCCACCAGGATGTTGAGGAGCCGCGCCTGCTCCGCTTCCCGCTCCTGCAGGTGCGAACGCAGGAACTCGTCGAATTCGGCGACGTCCTCGCGCACCTTGCGCGAGAGCTCGGAAATGCCGAGCGTCTCGTTCAGGCGGCGGTATACCGCTTCGTGGGGGGTGGAACTGCTTACCAGGGTGAGCCGGTGGTGGAGGTTGAAGTAGACGGCCCGGTTCCTCACCTGGCGCACCTGCGCGAGCTCGGCCGGCGGAATCGACTCCCGGTGGCGCGGAAGCCGCGCGGCGGCGACGGCCAGATCCGCCAGCGCCATCCGCTGATGCAGGGCCAGGAGGTAGTGCGCAAAGTAGGCCCTCCGCGTCCGCTCCCCGATCTCCGCGAAGAAGGGATGCCCCGTGTCCAGCACCATGGTGGCGAGCCCCTCCAGGCTGACCCCGATGACGACGTTGTCGAACGACCGCACGACGGCGGGATTCCCCTCCAGCTTGAGCTCTTCGGGCGCGGCATGGTACGAGGCTTTCACCACCCGCCGCAGCAGGAAGAAAGGCTCCGCCAGGTCATCCAGCCTCGCCGCTCCCTGGATTCGCGCGTAGCTCTGCACCTTGTATGCGCGCTCGTCCATCGCGTTCACCGCCAGCCCGGCGTCGCGCAGGGGTTGCAGCAGCAGTGCCATCCATTCCCCCAGGGTGAGCCCGTGCTCACCGCGCAGCCCCGTGAGCACCGGGTCCAGCGAAGGGGAGGGCTGCCCCTGGGGGCGGTAGGGGACCAGGAGCCGGGGCGCCTGACGCGGCTCCACGTACCGCAGGAAGTAGTTGAACGTCGCCAGGTCGTGCACGGTGGGAGGACGGGTGTCGCCCGCCTGCTCCAGGCACAGCTCCAGCACCAGGGCGCCGATCCCTGTGCCGAACAGGTACAATTCACACTCGCCCACACAGAACTCGAAGCGGCGCCCGTCCAGCGTCGTGCTCAGGTCGCGGAGGTTGGAATGCTGCGGGCCCAGCTTGCGCGACGCGCAGGTGACCGCCTGCGGGTCCCCCTGCACGTCCAGCAGGTAGTCGCGGACGGAGTCCAGAAAAAAACGCGTTTGCCCGTCGCGTTCGGCGTCGTCCAGCGGCACCCACACGGGGGTATCGCCCCTGCGGCGGCGCACCCTCTGCTGGTCCAGGAGGGCGATCGCTCGCGGAAGGGCAGCGGCATCGATGCGGAAGAAGTGGATGAACCGTGAAAACGACTCCGCCAGGGGGAACTCTGCGGGCATTGCGGGCTCCTGAGAGGTGCAGTCGATGTCTGCACAGGTCGTTGCACGCCAGGTCCGAGTGCGGGGCGCGGCTGATCGCGCCATCCTCTCTTCCTGCACCCGGCCCTGGGAGAGCGGTGTGTGTCACCGCACTGGAGCATCCAGGCAGGCCAGGATCTCCTGGCACGCGGCCTGGGCGTGCAAATGTTCGATGGCGGATGCGATCGGGCGGCTGTGCGCCATCGCCCTCCGCACGACGAGAATATCGTTGAAGCGCCTCGCCCAGTACGCGCGATCTCTCCCGAAGGCGCCAACGAAGAGGCTCCACTCGCAGCTGAGCAGGCGCCAAAGGTCCGATGGTTCGGCGAAGTCCAGGAGACTGTGGGCTCGGTATCCGCTTCGCGTTCCCTCTTCGTATGCCTGCCGCCGTCGGCATCCCTCGATGACCTCTGCCGCCCCGGCATGTGCTTTGGAAATGCGGTCGGGCCATTCGTCCGCATACTTCGCCGTGAACTCACGCAGAAGGAGCGCGCGAAGTCGGCGTTCCGTCTCGCTCCAGAGAGGCCAGAGGTCTACCGCGTGGGTCTGCTCACGCAGGTAGGCATGGTAGTGCCGTGAGAAAGGGCTGAACCCGCCACCGTCGGCCGGCCGAATTGCGCCATAGGCCATGAGTGCGGCGACGTGATCTCTCGTGGCGGAGACCTGCGGGCCGATCACGATCTCCAGCAGCTTGTCGTACAGGCCCACATCGCGAAGAAACTCCTCCAGCCTGCCGTAGTGATCCGTGAAGCTTTCACCTGCTCCCGGGAAACTGCAGGCCTGGACCAGGTCCAGCGGTTCACCTCGAAAGGCTTGCTCAGCGAGCTCATAGCAAAGCCGACTCAGCAGATAGGGGTGGCCGCCGCAGGTCTCTGCCGCGCAGGCACGGATCTCGTCGGTGACCTCGATTCCAGCAACGGTGAGCCGCTGGAGCAGGCGCTCGCATTCTTCGTCGCTGAAGAGAGGCATCCGGTACTTGTGGAGCACCTCGCTGAGGCTCGAGCCGCCGTGATCTCCCTCGATCTCGGCTACAGGCCGTTGCGATATCGTGGCGAACACCACCTTGAAGCGCGGATTGGTGGCCAGCTCACGTATGCCCTGGAATACGCTGGTCGCTCCGTTGTATAGCTGCCGCGCCGCGTCGAACTCGTCCAGGATGAAGAGCGGCCGCCAGGACCGGCGCCGCACCTCGGCAAAAAATTCCTGAACGTGGTGCATCAGCTCGGACCATGTGTCCGCCGGCGCCAACGCGAGCTGTGCCGCCGCCTCGATTGGCGCCGCATCCTCGATCAGCCACACCAGCCGGTCCGCGGTGCGCGAGACCAGCGCCCGCATGAGCTCGGCCCCGGTGAGAGATTGGAACGTATGCAGCCACAGCGGAAGCACGCGTGAGGCGACCAGCCGGGCCTCGTCCTCCATCAACGCCTGCTGCAGCAGGCTGCTCTTGCCTACCTTGGGCAAGCCCACGATCGCGATGGAACTTCCCGCCGTGGGTTCGGACAGGTAGCCTCGTACCAGGGCGAGGCCGTGCTCGCGGCCCACGAAGCGTTCGCCGTAAACCACTTCGCCATACCCGACAAACGGATTCCGCCGCTCGCTCATCATTCCTCGTTTCGTACGCGCATGCACTCCCCGCCGCGCGGCTCAAAGGCGCTCGATCAACCATTCCTTGAACAGTCCTACCCTGATCCTGTAGCGGCCGGCCCTGGGTTGCGACAGCACGTCGCGCAGGCAGAGGTCCGCCAGGATGCGCTCGACCGGCGCCGTCGTCTCGGCGCGCACGATGCGCTCGGTGGGACAGTCCTCCTGGTTGCGCGACTCCCGGGCGACGATCCGCAGCACCGCCAGGGCGTCATCCTTGGAGATGGCGTCCGGTGAGGGATCACCCGACGAGAGCAGGTTGTCGAAGTAGTTCATCTCCAGCCGCGCTTCCCGGTCATCCGGTGGGGCGACAGCGATCGCGCTGCGTTTGATGTCTTCCACGTACACGTCGGTCGCGAGCGTGGCGCGGTGCCGGTTCATGTACGTCACCAACCGGTGGCAGAGGCCCTGCAGGTAAAAGGCGTTCCCATCGGTGAGCTCGATCAGGCGGTCGATGGCGGCCTCGCCCGCGGCACCCTGGAAGCGGCTCTGGCCAGGGCGGTGCGCGTCGTCGGCGGGGATGCGGATGGGTTCCTCGATGAGCCTTCGCGCGTCCGCCGCAGCCAGATAGCCAACACGGCGTGGCTCCGACACCTGGAACTCGTTCGGGTACCGGTCCCGGAACTTGGGCATGTAGTCCTGGCCCACCACGATGCAGCTGAAGTAGCTGCGCTCGCGCAGCGCCTTCCACCCCCGCATGAACGTCTCGGGAAGGTCGCCGCTGAGCATGAACCCGTACAGGTACGTGAACTCGTCCAGCAGCAGCACCACCTTGGGCCGCTGCTCCGGCGGCAGCGGCCGCACCGCCTCGCGCAGTTCGGTGAAATATTCGTCGAGCGAGGATTGCGGGTGCGCACGGAACGTGTCCAGCGAGGGTATCTGAAGCCGCGAGGCGATCTCACGGCTCTGCTCCAGTTGACGGAGCGTATGGTGTACCCTGCGCACCAGCTCGTACATGAAGACGGCGAGCGAGTCGTTCTTCCGCATGTCCTCCAGCAGCTCGCCCACGCTGTAGCGCACCGGCACGTAGGGGTACGAGAGCTCGCTTTCCAGCTGGTAGAGGATGGACGACTTGCCCGAGCGCTTCTGCCCGTAGATGACGTGGCTGATTAGCACCGGTGAGCTGGTCAGCAGGGCCACGATCTCGCGGATGTACTCGTCGCGCCCGAAGAGCATGTGCCGCTCCATCACCGGCTGCCCGCCCGCGTAGTTGCGGTAGGGGCCGTCGAACGGACGGTAGCTGGACGCCGGGTACAGCGGTACCGACAAGCGCCCCTCCAGCACCACGTCCTTTCCGGATCGTGAGCTGAAGCGCAACGCGTAGTCCAGCGTGAAGACCTCCGCTCGCTCGGCTTCTGCGGTCACCCGCACGGGCACCTCGGCG
Organism: Longimicrobium sp.; assembly: GCA_035720605.1. Lineage (GTDB taxonomy): Bacteria > Gemmatimonadota > Gemmatimonadetes > Longimicrobiales > Longimicrobiaceae > Longimicrobium. Next base: position 5,119 of record DASTNU010000227.1, read on the forward strand.
GTGATGGAGGAGCCGCCGCGCAGCGACTCGCGCAGCACCACGGGGCCGCCCTCCACGTGGTACTCGCCGGTGGGAGAGGGGAGCGCGGTGATGGTGACGGCGCTCGCCGGGCTCTTGCCGCGCGCGTTGGTCAGGTTCACCTGGCAGG
>DASTNU010000228.1:0-4569 GCA_035720605.1 Longimicrobium sp.
CGAGCGCGAGTGGCAGCTGATCATCAACCGCCAGACCGGGCAGTGGGGTACGGAGTACGACCAGGCGCGGGACCTGGCCCGCATCCCCATGCGCGTGGAGCGGATCGACCAGCCGGTGGAGCAGTTCACCATCGACCTGGAGCCGGGGAGCGGCGACGCGTTCACCCTGGCGCTGCGGTGGGAGAACACGCGCGCCTCGGTGCAGGGGCAGGTCGAACAGCCGGGCGGCGCGGACTGACGATGGAGGCGCACACCCGCACGGCGGAGTTCGGCGAGCCGTACCGGCGCTTCGGGGAGTGGATGGAGCGCGCGATGGCGGCGGGCGTGGCGGAGCCCACGGCCATGTCCCTGGCCACGGCGGACGCACAGGGGCGCCCGTCCGTGCGGATGGTGCTGCTGAAGGGGTTCGACGAGGGGGGCTTCGTCTTCTACACCAACCTGGAGAGCCGCAAGGCGCGCGAGCTCATCGAAAACCCGCACGCGGCGCTCTGCCTGTTCTGGCAGCCGCTGGAGCTGCAGGTGCGCATCGAGGGCGCGGTGCGGCGGGTGAGCGACGCGGAGGCGGACGAGTACTACGCGTCGCGGCCCCGCGGCAGCCGCATTGGCGCGTGGGCCAGCCGCCAGAGCCAGCCGCTCGCCTCGTACGACGAGCTGATGGGGCGCGTGCGCGAGTACGAGGCGCGCTTCACCGGCGACGACATCCCGCGGCCGCCGTACTGGTCCGGGTTCCGGCTGGACCCGCACCGCATCGAGTTCTGGCAGGGCCGCCCCAGCCGCCTGCACGAGCGCGGGCGGTTCGACCGGGACGCGGCGGAGGCCGGGCGATGGACGGTGCAGCGGCTGTATCCCTGAAGAACCTCACGCAGAGTCAGCAGAGTGAGCAGAGTTTTGGTCCGTGCAAGGGACAACTCTGCTACATATCACTCTCTCTCCACCATTGGCGCCGGCGACATCGCGGAGTAGTACAGACGCAGCTTATCAGCTGGTTGCAGCGGGCAATCAGTCTCAGCAAAACACAAGATCTGTACGGAATCGCCAGGCATTGAGGTATCGGGCGTGCATAAATGTAGTTGTTTACGCCCGCCGCGCGTGGATTGAGACCGCCGCGCGGCGAGAGACGTCAGGCCCGATGCTGCCGACGACCCCTGGGGTTCAATTCAAACCCGGGGAAGGTCATCAGTCCTGCACGGTCATGATACGCGAAAGTCGAACGGGATGAGCCAGGGAGAGATCGCGGGGCACGTTCGCGCGTTCGTGGATCAGAACATCGACTCCGCAGAACTGCTGGAGACGCTGCTGCTGGTGCACTCGGGCGGCGAGCGGCAGTGGACGCCGGAGGAGGTGGCGCGGACCATCTACACGGTGCCCGCAGGGGCCACGCGCCGGCTGGAGCAGCTCGTGGAGATGCGCCTGCTCTCCTCCAGCGGGGGAGCCAACCCGGCGTACCGCTTCGCGCCCGCGACGGCCTCGCTGCGCAGCCAGGTGGACGACCTCGCCGCGGCGTACCGCGCCAATCGTGTGGGCGTGATCAAGCTGGTCTACAACCGTTCCGAGGATCCGCTCCGCAGCTTTTCGGACGCCTTCAGGCTCAGGAAGGACTGATGGCAACGCTCGTCTACGCCCTGTGCGCCCTCACCAGCCTCGCGTGCGCGGTGCTGCTTCTGCGCGGCTACGTGGCCAGCCGCGCGCGGCTGCTGCTGTGGTCGGGGCTGTGCTTCGTGGGGCTCGCCGCCAACAACGTCATCCTGCTGGTCGACAAGCAGGTCGTCCCGACGATCGACCTGTCGCTCTGGCGTTCGCTTCCCGCCCTGGCCGGAGTGGCAATCCTGCTCTATGGACTGGTATGGGAGACGCGCTGAGCTCGCTCGTGAGCGGCATGCTCGTGATGGGGTACTTCGTCGCGGACCTGTTCTTCCTGCGCTTCTGGCGCGAATCCGGAGACCGGCTCTTCGGGATCTTCGCGGGGGCGTTCTGGCTGCTGGGCGTGCAGCGGTTCCTTCTCGTGCTGCTGGAGCACTCGCCGCGTGACGACGTCTGGCTCTACGGACTGCGCCTGCTGGCGTTCGTGCTCATCCTCGGGGCGATCATCGACAAGAACCGGGACACCCGCTGACGACGGCGTTGCCGAAGATGCTGCGGGGGCTCAGGATGCGCGCGGCACCGGGCGGCGGCGGCGACCGTGGCAGGTCCGACGGAGTCTCTGGGCGGTTCTGTGAGAGAGTATCGCAACGCTCGACGGAGTCAGCGGAAAACGACCCGCCGACTCCGTTACTTGTTTGTGGGCCAGGCAGTGTCTTCTGCTCTACGAATCGGGCGGTCTTGCCCCTCGTCCGCCGCCCGTGCGGCTGGTGCGCCCCCTGGTCAGACCGGAGAAGTGCCGCGCCTGGGGCGCACCGGGTTGGCCGCGCAGCACATCCTCCACAAGTCCTCGTCTGCCGAATCTTCCCAGCGATGCGGAATGGGATAGAGCCGCCGCTTCTCGCCGGGCCCGTCGAAGCAGAGCCAGCCGGTGGACATCTCGTCCGGCAGCAGCACACTGCGGCCCTCTCGCTCGAGCTGCAGGCCGGGCAGCACGTCCCAGACCTCCCAGACCGTGCCGTCGGGAGCACGCAGGGTTCTCGTCGCCATCGTTTTACTTTGCTGCGGGAAGACGTGTCGGGGCGAAGAAGTCCGTCCTTCGCCCCCAAGGGGGGTGTGATCCGGAGCAAAACCTAGCCCCGTCCGCCGCCAGACGAGCGGACAGATGCTCCAGGCCCTTTCATCTGTACGAGGGTGGGGGGCGGCAGGCGCACACCACAGGTGACCGGAGCAGCCGCGATCTGATGGGGCCCGGCTTCCCTTCCGGAACGCGCGATGCTCTGTGACTGACGGCCGGGCATTGCGACGCACCGAGTGGGAACCCTGCGGCCGGGCTCTCCCTCGCGCGCGCAGGCTCGACAGTCTTGCGGACGGGCGCGCAGCGGGGGAAAGTTGCGAAACGTCTGGTCCGCTCCCCGCGACGGGCATCGCCGTCGCGTGCCTCTTCCACGCGCCTCCCGTGCGCAGCCTGCCCCTGCTACATGCCGCTTCCGCTGCCCCCGATCCTCCGCGCCCTGCGCCGCCCCGCCCTCCTGCTCCCCACCGTTCTCGCCGCGTCCCTCGCCGGCCCGGTCTCGCGCGCCGGGGCGCAGGAGCGTGTCCAGATCCCGCGCCTGGAGCCGTACTACGGGCCCGTTATCGCCGCGGGGCCGGTGAAGGTGGACACGGTGGGGCTGCGGATGCGGCTCTCGGAGGGACGCGCGGACGCGGGGAGGCCCGCGGCCCTGGCGGGGTGGACGGCGCTGGAGTCCGCCGCCGTGCAGCGGCTGCTGGGGCGGCTCCCCCCGCTGGGCGCGGAGGAGACGCCGGCGGACTCGTTCGCCTTTCCCGCGCAGTCGCTGCCGGCGCCGCGCGCGGGGCGGACGATCCTGGCCAGCTTTCCCCCGCCGGACTCCGCCCCGCCGCGCCCCGCGCCGAGCATCGCCCTGGCCCCGCTGCAGCTGACGCGGCGCGGGCCGGAAGGGGAGATCCGCACGGGCGCGGAGCAGATCGTCGTCGCCTTCTCCCAGCCGATGGTGCCGCTGGCCTCCGTCGGTGACGTGGCGGCGCGGGCGGTGCCGGCGCGCATCACGCCGCAGCCGCCGGGGCGCTGGCGCTGGCTGGACGTGCGGACGCTGCGCTTCGAGCCGGAAGGCCGGCTGCCGATGGCGACCGAGTTCACGGTGGAGGTGCCGGCGGGGACGCGCTCCGCCGCCGGGCGCCCGCTGGACGAGGCGGTGCACTGGACCTTTCGCACTGCCGCCGCGCGGGCCACCGGCTCGTGGCCACAGGGCGGGCCGATCGGGCGCGACCCCGTGCTGCTGGTGGCCTTCGACCAGCGGGTAGACCCCGAGGCCGTCCTGCGGACCATCCGCCTCCGCGACGGCCGCCGCGACGTGCCGGTGCGGCTGGCGACCGCGCAGGAGGTGGAGGCGGACTCGGCCGTCCGCGCCCTCGTCCGCGGGCTGCCGGAAGGGCGCTGGGTGGCGTTTCGCCCCGTGCGGCCGCTGCCGGTGGACGCGGAGCCGCTGGTGACGGTGGGGCCCGGCACACCGTCCGCCGAGGGCGCGCGCGTCACGGAGAACATCCAGCAGTGGGGGTTCTGGACGTACCGCCCGCTGCGCCTGCTGGGCCGCGGGTGCGGCTGGAGCGGGCGCTGCCGGCCGGGGATGCCTTTCGTCTACCGCTTCAACAACCCGCTCGTCCCCCCCGCGGACGCGGCCTCGCTGGTGCGTGTGCAGCCTGCCATCCCCGGGATGCGCGTGGAGGTCTCGGGGAACGGGCTGCGCATCTTCGGGCAGACGGAGGCAAACACCACCTACACCGTGCGCCTGGACGGGGCGATGCGCGACGTCTTCGGCCAGCTGTGGCGGCGGCCGCGGACGGACCGCTTCGCCGTGGGCGAGCCCTACCCCGGGCTGTGGGGGACGGGGGAGACCATGGTGGTGCTGGACCCGGCGGCGCCCCCGCGCGTTCCCGTCTACAGCCATGACCACCGCCGACTGCGGGTGC
>DASTNU010000229.1:0-2010 GCA_035720605.1 Longimicrobium sp.
AGTTGTTGCTGGGCGACCCCATGTACTGCGCCAGCTGCGTGCGCGCCTCGGTGTACGTCAGGGTGGGCGGCGGATCGAGCTCGCCGTACCCGGCCTCGCTCAGCGTGAGGCCGAAGCGGGAGCGGTTGCCCGCGACCGAGGGGAGCGGGCACACGCCGCAGTTGAGCAGCAGGAACGCCTCGGTGGCGGTGCGCAGGTAGTGGTAGAGGTCCGCGCCCGGGATGTGGCGGCAGAGCGTGTACGCCTCCCGCCGGCTCCCCTCGCTGAGCAGCTCGTTGCGCGCGCCCGTCTGCACGCAGACCTGCTCCAGGAACTCCGCGTAGCGGATGAAGGAGAGGCTCTCGCTGTGCGCGTCGATGGCCGTCCACAGGATGTCCATCGCGCGCGGCGTCCCCTCCGTGCGCCGCAGCGTGACGATGCGCTCGTTGGTGGCCAGCCCGGGCAGGTCGCGCAGGCTGAAGTCCGGGTCGTCGTCGGTCTGCCCCACCACGTCGCGGACCGCGCGGGCCACGCTGTCGCCGTCGGAGGCCACGCGACCCGCGGCGGCCCCGATGTCCATGTTCCTGAACTTGTATCCGGGCAGCACGTCCCCCGCGCCGTATTCCGCCGCGTCTTCGGGCGCGTCGCTCTGCGCGTTCAACGGCTGCGGGAGCGGCTCGTCCTGCGGTGCGTTGCCGCCGCCGGTCTTTCGCTGTGCCATGTGGCTCCTCCTTGTGACGAGGGATGGGTTCTTTCAGCCGGTGGGCGCCAGCGCCGCGCGCGCCCGCGGGCGCCTGGCGGCGAAGTCGGTGGTCTCCAGCGTGTCCCGCAGCGCCCAGAACTTCAGCAGGTTCCCCAGCAGGCGGCTTTCCTGCTCGGGGGTGAGGGTGCCGTCGGCGCGGGCCTGGCCCAGCACCGCGAACACCAGCGACGGCGCGCCGGAGCGCAGCCGCAGGAACGATCCCTTCCACGCCCGCCACAGCGCCCGCAGCCGCTCGGGGCTGCGCTCGTGCGGCCGCATGGCCCCGCCCAGCGTGTCGCCGCGCAGCGCCGGGGGACGGAAGGAGACCAGCAGCCGCACGAAGTCCGGCATGCTCTCCTCCAGCAGCCCGATCAGCCGGCGCGTCTCTTCCGCCAGCTCGCCCTGCGGCGGGTAGTACTGCGCCCAGGTGCGGGAAAGGCGCTCCCACTGCGGGTCCGGGTACAGCGCGTTGCCCATCGCCGCGGAAAGGCGCACGCGCATCCAGGGCATGGGGTGCGGGTCGCCGGCGCTGATGCGGAAGACGAAGGCGCGCGGCAGGCTCACCACCCCCAGCAGGCCGGCGGTGGAAGAGATGCCGACGCGCCCCACGGACCAGAAGTCGGCGACGATCTCGCTGATCCACCGCTCCCACATCCGCCACGCCTCCCCCAGCCGCCCCGCCCCGGCCGCGCGCTCGCGCAGCACCGGGCGCAGCACGTTCACCAGGTCCAGCAGCGCCGCGCCCTGGTGCCCCACCTCGTGCACCAGCGAGCTGGCGATGCCGCTTCCCACCATCCGCTCGCGGGGGACGCGGACGATGGCCACCGGGCTCTCGCCGCCGCCGGGAAGGCGGGTGCGGGCGCGGCGGATGGCGGCGCCGTGGCCGCGGTCCAGGTAGCAGATCACCGGGGGGGACTCGAAGTACTCGCCGGGCAGCCGCAGCGCGTCCGCGGCCACGACGTCGAGGCCGGCCAGCCACACCCCGGTCTCGTGCTCGCTGCGCTGCGTCAGCACGTCGGCGAACACGTCGAAGTGGGAAAGGACCACGTTGAAGCGCAGCCGCAGGAAGGTGAAGCGGCGCTGGGCCTGCTCCGGCGTGGCGGCGCGGCCGGGGCCGCGCAGCCAGCGCAGGAACCCCAGCACCCGTCCCCGCAGCTCGCGCCGCCCGTCCGCCAGGTAGTGCTCGATGGCGGACTGCGCGGCGGTGGACGCCCCGGCGGCCGGCACCATGGGCTCGTGCAGCGCAAAGGGCCGCACCCGCGCCAGCCGGGTCAGCAGGGCGCGGCCCT
>DASTNU010000230.1:0-3249 GCA_035720605.1 Longimicrobium sp.
TACGTCGCGGCCGATGCCGAGGGTGGGTGGGGACGCGAGGCAAGGCGGCACCTGCGCGAGGCGCTCGCGATCGAAAGCCCGCCGCCGCCGCCCGCGCCCGGTGCGGGGGATTCCGCATACGCGGCATACGCCGCCGCGGACCCCCAGGGTGGGCGCGTGCTCGGATGGTGCCGCGTCCTGGGCGCCTGGGCCGGGGCAGCCCTGGCCGAAGACGTGGAGCGCGCGGAAGCGCATCTCCTTCGTGCGGAGGCTCTGGGCGCCGCCCTGGAGGAGCGCCCCGGCGGAGACGCCACGCTGGCGGACGCGGTGCGCGCCATCCGCGCGCGGGCCGGCACACTCGCGGGGGAAAGGCTGGCGCGCGGGCACCGGGAGTTCGCCGCGGGGTGCATCGAGCAGGACCGGGTGGACTTTCCGAACGCCGCCACGCGGTTCGCCGCCGCCGCCGATGCCGCGGAAGGCTCCGTCGCGCTGCGGGGGTGGGGGCGGCTGATGTACGGCGGAATGGTGTTCCGCGCTGGACAGGTCCGGACGGGAGAGGCGGTGCTGCGGGAGGTACGTGCCGCGGCGGACACGGCGCGACATCCCGCGCTCGCCGCCGAGGCACGCAGGACCCTTGCCGCGCTGCTGCTGCGGGGAGACCGGTACGAGGCGGCGCTGAGCCAGGCCCGCGACGCCGCCGCCCTCTTCGAGCGCGCCGGCGAGCGGGAGAACCACGGCGTGGCGCTGGATGCAGTATCGATCGCGCAATTTCACATGCGCGACATGGATCAGGGCTACGCGGCGTCGCACGCCGCCCTGGAGAGGCTTCGACCATACCGCGGCTCTTTCCGGCTGCACAACCTGCTTGCGTTGACGGGCCAGACCGTGGCCGATGACGGGTTCCGCCTGGCGGCGGTTCGGATGCTGAACGAGGGAGTGCGGATCGCGGGGCGGACCCGCAGGCCGGTGTTCGTGGCGGAGGCGTATCTGATCCGCGCCCGGCTGCTGGCGGAGGCCGGCGCCCACGCAGCTGCCACCCGCGACGTGGCAGCCGGACAGGCGGCGGTGGCGCAGCTCACCGTCCCCGGGTCCCGCGCGTGGATGACCGCGGAGTTCAGGATCGCGTCGGCGGCCCTCGCACTGCGTGAAGCCCCGGCAGACGCCGCCCGGGCCCTCGACTCCGCCGCGACGTTCTTCATGCGGCTGCGCGCGCCCCTGGTGGCGCTTCCCGCGGTCGTCGGCGCGGCCCAGGCGCACCTGGCGGCGGGCAACGCCGCCCAGGGAACGGTGCAGCTGGAAAGGGCGCTCGGCATCCTGGAGCACCGCCGCGACTCCATCCGAATGGAGCCACGGCGCGCCGCGGTCTTCCAGGCCGCGCGCGCCGTGCTGGACGGGGTGACGATGCTCAAGCTGTCCTCCGGCGGCGCGGCCGAAGGACTGGCGTACCTGGACCGCGGGCGGGCGTCGCTCGCCGTGGCGGGTGGGGCGGTGCCGCAGGGTTCGACGGTGATCGAGGCTCCGCCGGGCGAGGTGGCGCTGGTCTATGCGCTGGTGGCCGACACGCTCCTCATATGGACCGTCGCCGGCAGGCGGGTGGAGCTTTCGCGAGCGGTGGTGGATACCCTGCGCCTGGCGCGCTCCATCGAGCACTTGCGATGGCAGCTCGAGGCGGAGAGTGCTGAGGTCGACCTGCGGCGAGTCCTGACGGAGCTTTACGAGCGGCTGATCCGCCCGGTGGAGGGACGGCTGGGCGCGCCGGATGCGCCGCTGGTGGTGGTCGTGGACGGAGACCTGGCCGCAGTGCCCTTCGCGGCGCTGTTCGATTCCAGGCGGCGGCGGTACCTGGTGGAGGATCGCAGCCTGCGGTTCGCGCCCAGTCTGGCCGTGGCGCGCCAGCCCGCCCCGCGCACCGGCGCGCGCGACCCGCTCTTCGTGGCGGATCCGGCGTTCGACGCGGCAAGGCACCCCGGGATTCCGCGGCTGGTGGGCGCGATGGACGAGGTTCGGCAGGTCGCTGCGGACTACCCGGGCGCACAGGTGCTCCAGGGCCGGCAGGCCAGCGAACAGACCCTGCGCACCTCCCTCACCGGTGCGGGGCTGCTGCACTACGCGGGACACGCGGTGTTCGACGACGAGCGGCCCGAGCGGTCCTACCTGCTCCTGGCGTCGACGCCGGGCGCGAGCGGGGCCGGGACGCTGGAGGCGGAGGAGATCGCGCAGATGGACCTGCACCACCTGTCGCTGGTGGTGCTGGCGGCGTGCCAGACGGTACGCACGGGCCGCGGGCGGGCCGCGGGGTTCTCGGGACTGGCCGGGGCTTTTCTCGCGGCCGGCGCAGGGGGCGCCATCGGCAGCCTCTGGGAGGTGGACGACCGCTTCACGCGGCTGCTGATGGTAGAGTTCCATCGAGCGTACCGCGCCTCCGGCAACGCATCCGAATCACTTCGCTCCGCACAGCTGCACCTGCTGCGGTCGCGCACGCCGGCGCTGCGCTCGCCGGCCGCCTGGGCCGGCTTCAGATACGCAGGAAGGTAAGTCGCCACCAACCTCCGGAGGAATTCATGGCCATCCTGGACATCGACTTCAACTGCATGTGCCTTTTCGTTCCGGGGAGGAGCGGGGTCATGCACGTGCTCCTGCCGACGATGGGAAGCCACGGCGGGATGCACACCGTGGCCCTGGTCTACGAGGGCCTGGCGCACCGGGAAGTGGTGCGCATGGAAAAGTGGGAACTGCTCCTTCGCGGAACGAGCCCCGCAGCGACGCCCTCATCGCGTGAAGCCGCCGTCCGGTTCCGGGCCATGGTGCCGAGCCTGACCGCGTTCACCGGCCGCCGGGTCGCCCCGAAACTGCTCACCGATGCCCGCCCCGCCGGCGTGACCTCCCGCGTCAGCCTTCGCGGAACCAGGATCATCGGGGTCGACGCGCAGAAGGACGACGTGTGGGAGATCAAGCGGAAGGAGTACATCCTGGCGCACAAGGTGACCCTGCGACTGGAGAACGTGCCCGATACGCTGACCTGGGGGTCACTGGGCGCGCGCGGACGCAAACCGCTGGACTCGCTCCGCGACGTCAGGCCGACGGATCCCAGCGTACCGCTCTACCGGCTGAGCGTCTTTCACGTGCTGACCAAGCACCTTCCCCCCGCCCGGAGCGACCGGCTCACGCCCCGGCAGATTAAACAGCACTTCGCGCGCTACTACCCGCTGATCGGCATTTCCAGCCCTGGCGACGAGCTGCTCCCCGAACAGGTCACGCTGGTCGGACCGC
>DASTNU010000231.1:0-5182 GCA_035720605.1 Longimicrobium sp.
GAGGTACGCGGTGATGACGGCGAACAGGACGCCGCCCATCGCCAGCACCGCCAGGTTCAGCGCGCTGCCGTGCACCCGCAGGGCGATGGTGCCCACCACCCCGTCGTCATCCCGCCCGAAGCGCACGCGCAGCACGGAAAGCGCGTTCAGGACGAACGCCGCCGCGACGCCGCCGACCACCAGCACGGGATGCACCACCGCCTCCGGCCGGTCCAGCCCCAGCAGCCCGGTCGAGACCAGGATGATCGCGGGGAGCAGCAGGACGAAACCGGCCGCGGCCGTGCGTGAACCGCTGTTCATGGCTGCCTCCGTCGAGAAGGTGGCGTCTTCGCGCCCGGCCAGGCGCCTCGCGCCGAGCAGCGCCCCCAGCCCCGGCAGGCTGCTGGCCAGGATGGGGATGACGGGGGTGTGAAGGTTCTGCACCGCCAGGTACGCCGCGGCCGCGAAGCCGATCAGCCCGCCGATCGCCGCGCCGCGCGCCAGGTCGCGCGGCAGCAGCCGCAGCCGGGCGCCGAGCCGGACCGCACCGACCGTCCCCACCACCCCTCCGGCGACCGCGCCCGCGAACAGTCCCCGCTCGCCGAAGGCGTTGCCCGGGATGGAGCCCACCACGGCCCCCGCCCCCGCGCACCCCCACGCCAGCAGCACGAGCCTCGCTCCCCTGATCATCCGTGCCTCCTTTCTCCCCAACCGGGCACCTGCAGAGGATGTGCCAAGCGCTTTACTATACAAAGCAGACTCCCGCCCAGCAACAAAAATCTTTCACGCGGAGGACGCGGAGGGAAAAGATGAGGACGCGGAGAGGCCCGATGGCCTCCCCCCGTAAACTGATCCAGGTAGAATCAGAGTCCACAAACGCTGAACGAGCGAGAGGGGACTCGATGAAGAAGACCAAGTACTCGGTGTCGCAGATCATGGCGATCCTGCACGAAGCCGAGGCGATGCTGCGGTCCGGGAAGACCATCAAGGAAGCGGCCCGGCACCTGAAGATCGGCGAATCGACGTACTATCAGTGGAGGGCGCAGTACCTGGGCGTCGAGCCGGACCAGGTGAAGCGGCTGAAGGAGCTGGAGGAGGAGAACCGACGCTTGAAGAAGCTGGTCGCTGAGCAGGCACTGGACATCAGCATCCTGCGGGAGGTGACGCGGGGAAACTACTAAGCCCGGAGCGGAAGCGAGCGGCGGTGACGCACGTTCAGCAGGCGCTGGGCGTCTCCGAGCGCCGGGCGTGCAAGGCCTTGGAGCAGGCGCGGTCGACGCAGCGGTGGGTGAGCCGGAAGGCGGAGAGCGATCGCGAGTTGCTGGAGCGGATGCGCGAGCTGACGGCGGAGAACCCGGCGTACGGCTACCGCTTCATCTGGGCGCTGCTGAGGCGCGAGCGGGTGGGGCTGAACGTCAAGCGCGTGCACCGGCTCTGGAAGCAGGCTGGGTTGAAGGTGGTCCGGCCGAAGCGTGAGCGGAAGCGCACGGGCACGAGCGAGAACGCATGCTTCGTCAGGTGCGCGGAGCACCCGAACCACGTATGGACGTACGACTTCGTATTCGACGAGACCAGCGATGGGCGGAGGCTGAAGTTCCTGGTCGTAGTCGATGAGTTCACCCGGCTGTGCCTGCGGATCGAGGTGGGCCGCGGGATGATGGCAAAGACGGTAGTGCGGGTGCTTGCGGAACTCGTTCAGATCCACGGGGAGCCGGGTGCGATCCGCAGCGACAACGGCTCGGAGTTCACGGCCGCGGCGGTGAAGGATTGGCTTGGCGCAGCCGGGATCCAGACGCTGCACATCGAGCCGGGGAGCCCGTGGGAGAACGGGTACTGCGAGAGCTTCAACAGCCGCTTCCGGGAGGAGTTCCTGGACCAGGAAACGTTCCGGACGCTGCCCGAAGCACAGGTGATGACGGAGAGGCACCGGCTAAGGTACAATCACGAGCGGCCGCACAGCTCGTTGGACTACAAGACGCCGGCGGAGTTCGCCGCGACGTGGAATGGTGAGGGCTGCGCGCCTACGGCGCTTCGCCCTCACCATTCCACAAACAACCGCGTAGTCGCTGTCAAACCCACGTCAACAGGACTCTGCTAATACCTGGTACAGCAAACGGGGGCATTGCACCGATGGCCTGCCCCCTCTGCGTCCTCGTGTCCTCCGCACCCTCTGCGTGAAACGCTTTTCCAGGGCCTGGATCGCTGCCGGAAATCAGGGACGCAGGCCGAGCCCGATGGACAGGGCCATGGGATCGCGGTGCCGCACCCCGCGCGACTCGAACTCCAGCCGCGCGACCAGCGGCGTGCGCGGAACGGCATAGTCCGCGCGCGCCCGCGGGGAGACCGCAACGCCGTCACGGGAGACGATGTACACGGGCTCCCATTGCAGCGAGCAGGGGTCCCGGTCGCTGCATCCGATGAGCATGATGGGGAACCCGACCATCACGCCGCCCTGCGTCCATGCGTCCGGCGCGTCGTGCACCTGGCGGTAGCCCACCGTCACGCCGCCGGCCACCGGGCTGATCGGGTGGATGAAGTACCCCGCCCGCGCGTCCCACATCCGCACCCCGTCGGAGATCCCGTACCGGTCCACCCGCGCCTCGGCCCACACGCCGCGGACCATGAGCTCCACGCTGCCGGACCGCGCCACCCCGCCCCGCCAGTCGCCCGTGACGGCAAAGCCACCGGAGCCGAACACCGCGGCGTAGTCCGGCAGCGCCGGGGGGTGCTGCAGGCTGTCTTCGACGCACTCCGGATCGCCCGTGGCCACCAGGTAGGATGGGGCGACGATCCACCAGAAGATGATCCGCATCAGTCCCACGAACGGGTCTTGCCTCGCCTGTTCGGCCCGCACCGCCTCGCAGTCGCGGGAGGGCTCCTGGCCCGGCGCCGGCGCCACGGAGGCCAGCAGGAGGGCGATGCAGATCGGCAGGACGCGAAGCCGGGATCTCGTGCGCACGTCGCCTCCTGGATGAGGGACCCCTGCACGGCAGAGGGAAAGCCGCACGCGGAGAACGTCGGAGGGAGCGCTTGTGATACAGCAGCCTGTCCAGACACCGGGGATCTGCGGGCGCCCGCGCTCGCAGCTCAACCCTGCTTTCCCGGGGGAGGCGCCGCGCCGAACTCTCTGCTGCGCAAACACTTTGGCGCCGACCGAAGGATCTTGCCGGCAAAATCGCGGGGGCTGAGGTTCTGCCGTCGAGCCTGCCCCCTCGCTGGCGGAGAGAAGATCCTTCGGTCGCGCGCAAGCGGTTGCGTTACTTCAGGTTACTCGTGTGCGCTCCCTCAGGAAGACAAGGGTGCTTCGCAGTCTCCGGGTTCAGCAACATCCTCTCAGGAAAACAAACGCTTGTGTCAGGCTTGAACACGCTCCTCAGGCATCGCCGGACGGAGCCTGCCCGCGGTAGTCCGCGCAGGCGGACTTCGTGACGTGCCAGCAGCGGTTTCAACCGCCGGGCGAGAGGCCGGGCGCGTCATCCAAAGATGAGCCTCGCAACCCCGGAGCAGCGTCCGACCCGCCCCCTGCGGCCCCCGCGCGGTCAGCGCTTCGCGGGGGTGATGTCGACCGCGATCTTGCGCCAGGCGCCCTGGCGGAAGCGCAGCACGCTCAGCACGCAGCGGGTGGTGTGGCCGGCCAGGATCGCCAGCCAGATGTGCAGCGGCTGCAGCGTCCCCGTCTGCTGGATCACGAAGCAGATGCCCAGGGGAATGGCCACCTGCGAGACGATGGAGATGTAGAGCGGGCTCTTGGTGTCGCCCGTGCCCTGCAGCCCGCCCGTGTAGGTGAGCGCGACGGCGATCATCAGGCCGGACACGCTCAGCACGCGCAGCAGCTGCACGCCGATGTCCACCACGCCGGGCTCGTCCATCCCGAAGATGGCCAGCAGCTGGCGGGGGAGGAAGAGGAAGAAGAGGCCCAGCGTTCCCGCGCCCAGCATCGCGATGCGCGCGGCCACGTGCACCGCCTCGTTGGCGCGGTCCGGGTGCCCGGCGCCCAGGTTCTGCCCCGCCACCGCCGCCGCGGCGCCCATCAGCCCCACCGACGTCCAGGTGACGAGCGCGAAGAGCTGCCCGTACGAGACGGCATAGGCCGCCTGCGCCGCCGCGCTCTGCGCCAGCGAGCCGATGAACGCCAGCAGCAGCAGCCCGCCGATGTTCATGGCGATCCCCTGGATCCCCGCTGGCAGCCCGAAGCGGAAGAGCGAGCGGATGATCGCCCAGTCCGGCGCCAGCCCGTGCCGGTGCGGGAACGAGACCACCCAGCCGCCGTGCCACAGCCTCCACAGCGCGTACACCGCCAGCAGCCCCGACGCGATCGCCGTCCCCATCGCCGAGCCCATGGTGCCGTACGCGGGGATGGGCCCCAGCCCGCGGATGAAGACGATGTTGAGCGCGATGTTCATCAGCGTGAGCGCGATCCCCAGCACCATGGGCGTGCGCGCGTCGCCGGCGGAGCGCAGCGCGCCGCTGGCCAGGAAGAAGATCAGCATCCCGCTGCTGAACACCATGGAGATGCGCAGGAAGGGGAGCGCCTGCTCCTGCACGGCGGGGGTGGCGTTCACCAGCTCCAGCAGCGACGGCGCGGCGAACCACCCCAGCGGCGCCAGGATGCCCAGGGAGATGAAGACGGCGGTGAGGAACGCCTGGTAGACGGTGCGGTCGGCCTTGTCCTCGTCGCCCGCGCCCACGAAGCGCGCCACCAGCACGCTCATCCCGGTGAACACCGACATGATGAAGACGATGATGACGATCCAGATCTGGTTCGCCACCCCGATCCCCGCGTTGGCGGTAAAGCCCACGAAGCGGCCCACCAGCACGTGGTCCACGATCCCCTGCAGCCCGCCGAAGATGTTGGTGAGCATGGTGGGCCACGCCAGCTTCCACACGGCCGGCCCCAGCGGCCCCTCCACGATGGAGCGGTCGTAGCGCGGCCGGCCCGGCGCGACGGGCGGCGGCACGAGCGTGGATTTCGGCTCGGCGGCGGCCGGGGCGAGCGTGGCGGCGGGGGGATCGTCGGGCGGCTGGGTCACGGCTGCGGTCTGCGGGTGGACACCGTCCCTCCACGGGAATGCGGAAGGGCGCGCGCGGTGGGGACGGATTGTCCGGCTCCCTTACAATACGATGCGGACGCGCCTTCGCGCGATAGGGGGTGTTCGCGGGCCCCTCCCCCCGGCCCCCTCCCCCGGCAGACTGCGCCGGGAGA
>DASTNU010000232.1:0-2897 GCA_035720605.1 Longimicrobium sp.
GAAGTTGGGCTGTCGTGAGCATCGGATGATTCTCCCGAAGCGAGGAGGAAACCGGAGAGCGGAACACGCTCCGCCCGCCCGGTCGTGCATCCGTTAGATGGGCATGTCCGGCGCGATTCCGCCTACGACGGCTTCCGCCCCCTCGCGTTCCGGTTTCCGCCTCCGGGCATCACGGATGGTTTCCGCCCGCCGCGGAGAGGTTCGCCGCCGGCATCCACGCTCCGGCGAGCGCACGGCCCGGCACAGGATCGGGCTCAGAGGTCCTGGTAGAGGGCGGTGGGATCGGCCGCCGCGAGCTCCGCGAGAAAGCCGCCGATGCGCTCGGTGACGGCGCGAAGGAACGCCTCGCCCTTCTCCGCGGTCGCGGCGGCGGGGTTGCCGACGCCGGTGTCTTCCGTGACCGCCGTCCACTGGCGCGGCGCCCACGCCCATCCCTCGCGCAGCCCCTGGATGCGCCACTTGCGCTCCCGCCCCGCCCCCGCCTGGTCCAGCGGCAGGACGAGGCCGCCCGCGACGTGCATCATCACGCTCGTCTCCAGCTCGCCCGCGTGGTCGCCGGGCTCGGCGAAGAACGGGCGCGGATCGATGCAGCTCCACCAGTTGATGGTGCAGAGAAAGACGTCCGTCCGCGGCTGCAGCTCGCGGATGATGGCCTTGAAGTCGTTGCCGCCGTGGCCGTTCAGGATGACGAGCTTGCGGATGCCCTGCCCTTCCAGCGCCTCCACCAGGTCCTCCAGGATGGCGGCCTGGGTGCTGGGGTTCAGGTTCAGGCAGAGCGGGATGTCCAGCTGCCCCGTCTGCACGCCGAACGGCACCGCCGGCAGCACCACGACGCGCGCGCCGCGCTCCCACGCCAGCCGCGCCGCTTCCGCCGCCACGTGCTCGGCCTCGTAGACGTCGGTGGCGTACGGCAGGTGGTAGTTGTGCGCCTCCGTGGCCCCCCACGGCAGCACCGCCACCTCGTACGCCGTCCGCGACACCACCCGCCAGCTGGTCTCCGCCAGGATCCAGGGCCGCTCCGCCATTCCGCCTCCCTCCTGATCGCCAGAAATTCAAAAGAAGGGGTCTCACACAGAGTCAGCAGAGTCAACAGAGTTTTCCTCTGCTCACTCCGCTGACTCTGCGTGAGGCCTCGCCCTGTTCGTTACTTCAGTCTGCCGCGGCTTCCATCTCGCGGACGCGGTCCAGGACGGAGACGAAGGTCTCCAGCGACTGGGCGCCGGAGAAGGCGTACTTGCCGTCGATCACGAAGTAGGGAACGCCGTTGATGCCGAGCGACGCGGCCTCGGCCTGGCTGGCGTCCACCTCGGGGCCATGCTGGTCGCCCGCCAGGAAGCGGGCCACGCGGTCGCGGTCCAGCCCCACCTGCGCGGCGACGTCGGCCAGCACGCTCGTACTGCCGATGTCGCGTCCCTCGGTGAAGTTCGCCGCGAACAGCGCCTCGGCCATCTGCCGCGCGAGGCCGGACTCCTGCGCCAGCAGCACCAGGCGGTGCGCGTCGCGGGTGTTGGGGTGGCCCGGGATACGCTCGAACTCGAACTTCAGGCCGTCGTAGGCCCCCGCCGCGGCCACCTGCTGGAACATGGCCTGCGCGCGCTCCGGCCCGCCGAACTTCGTCCGCACCACCTCGTCCCACGGCTTCCCCTCCGGCGGCAGGTCCGGCTGCAGCTGGAACGGGCGCCATACCACCTCCGCGCCGATCTGCGGCCGCTGCCCCAGGGCGCGGTGCAGCCGCGTCTCGCCGATCCAGCACCACGGGCACACCACGTCCGCCCACACCTCGATCCGCATCCCGCCGCTCCTACGGTTCCTGGTATCCGTGCACGCGCAGCTCCAGCCCGCGCCCACGGGGATCCTGCCGGAAGAAGAGCCCGCCGCGCCGCCGCGAGCGGCCGGGGACGTAGTCCAGCACCGCCTCGCTGGTCTCCACCTCGCCCGCGGCGCCGGTGATCCGCCCCTCCACCTTGACGCCCGCCGCGGTGTTGTGCCCCCGGTTGAAGGCCTCGAACTCCACCAGCCACACCCCGCCGGCCTGGACGATGGAATCCGCGCGCACCTCCACCGACGGCGGCGTCTGCGGGCGCGCGACGGCGTCGTAGGAAAGCAGGCCGAGCACGGCGAGCACCAGCGCGGTGCTCACCGCCGCCGCCACCCGCTCCCACCGCGACTCGTTCCGCCGATCGTGCGACATCCGCCGTTCCGCTAGAGGATCAGCCGCGCCGCCGCCGCGCCCAGGCTGGCGGGGAGGCCCAGCACCACGGCCATCATCAGGTACGAGGTGAAGGTGCCGCCCTCGTACCGCCCGAACGTCCACAGCACGTACGCGCTCACCAGCAGCGCCACCGCGTACCCCACCACCGAAAAGCGCAGGAACAGGCTCCGCGCCGGGGTCCCCTCGGGAGCGCCGGGGGTGCCGCGGAAGCCCGAAGCGTACACGAATCCGTGCACCATCGCCAGCGAGGCGGCCACCAGCGCCAGCCCGTGCCAGGGCGTCATCACGAAGGAGATGAGGATCATCTCCTCCGTGGGCGCCACGTTGAAGGCCAGGAAGAGCGCGCCCGCGGCCATGAAGAAGACCTCGGCCCAGTACCCCGCCTCCTCCTTCCGCTCGTCCACCGGCCCGTCGCCCGCGCCGGGGATGGCGAGCAGGCTGCTGGCGAGCACCGCACCCAGGGAGGCGGGAACGGACTGGATCGCCACCTTCCCGACGACCTCGCGGAGTGGCTGCGAGAAGTCGACGACGCCGAAGAGCAGGAGGATGATGAACGAGGTGACCAGCCCCACGCCGAACGCGATCATCCCGTCCTCCATGTCCTCCGACCAGCTGGTGGTGTGCTGAAAGCCGGAGTAGTGGTCCAGGATGACGAGGATGGGGATCATGACGAGCATGAAGAGGA
>DASTNU010000233.1:0-4738 GCA_035720605.1 Longimicrobium sp.
TGGGCACTGGGCACTGGGCACTGGGCACTGGGCACTGGGCACTAAAAAAAGCAGGCCGCCCTGCGCAACAGGGCGGCCTCGCCTCGATCCGTCGACTGACGACCGGTCAGGCCGGCGCCACCAGCACGTTGGAGGCCGCCGCGAAGAAGGGCCGCGCACCCTCGGCCGAGAGGCGGATCTCCAGCAGCCGGCTGCCGTCGCCCGTCTTGCCCAGCACCGCCGCGATCACCCCCGCGCCACCCACGCAGAACACCTCGTCGCCCACCCGGGGCGCGCGCTCCGTCGCGGAGATCCATCCGGGACGGCTGTCCTGGCTCACGAAAAGGTCGTCGTCGCGGATGCGCTTTACGCTGTTGCCGGTCGCCATGGTGCGGCTCCTCTCTCCTTCAAGGTGGGTGCGCTGGGCGGGTTCGCGGTGCGGCCGGAACGCCTCAGGTCTTGTGCCGGTAGGTGATCCGTCCCCGCGTAAGGTCGTACGGCGAGAGCGAGAGCGTGACCCGGTCGCCCACCATCACGCGAATCTTGAACTTGGTCATCTTGCCGGCGCCGTACGCCAGGACGACGTGCCCGTTCTCCAGCTCAACGCGGTACTTGCGGTCGGGCAGCACCTCGGTGACGTGCCCATCCACGACGATTCCTTCTTCCTTGGCCAAGCGACTCGCTTTCTGCACACGGTGCGCTCAATGGACGAACGCTCTCCGGACCGCCCGCACACGGCAGGCGCCCGGGAGCACGATAGACGTATGAATACCGTTTCAACCGCAATCGGTTCCGCGGAATGCAAGGGTCCACGCGGGCGGTCCCGCGCAGACACCTCCGCCCCTCCCCGTGCGGCGGCCGCGCCTCTTCCGGGCTACTGCGGGCAGGGGAGCTTGACGTGTTCTTCCACGAACTTCGCGGGGCGGTCGCTGACGGGAATGCGCACCAGGTCGCGCGGCCACACCCGCACGGCCGTCTCCGAGCACGGCGACTGCCGCGTGGTGCGCCGCAGCACGATCAGCATGGAGTCGCCCACCACGCCGCTTCCCCGCACGGTGATGCTGTCCGCGGCCGACCCGCGCCGCCCCATCGCCGCCAGCACCAGCATCTCCCTGGACCAGTCGAACCCCGTGGGAAGCGCGGGGCGCGGGCATCCCTCGAACCCGTAGGTCCAGTACCCTTCCCACTCCGCGTCCATCCGGAACACCTTGCGCGTGGAGGGCGGCTGGCAGCGCGGGTCCTGCGGCGGCGGCAGGGCGATGCGCGCGTCCGCCCCCAGCGCGGTGACGCCCTCCGGCAGCGGCGCGCCGGGATCCTCGTCGCCGCCGCCTCCGCCATCGCCGCCGCCACACGCCGCGGCAGAAAGAAGCAGCGCGGCGAGCGCGAGCAGGCGCACGGCTGACGGGCACGGGAGAAACGCTGGATTACGCATTGTGGTCTGGTCGATCGGGATCGTGGATGAGCCGCGGGAGGAGCAATCGCGAAGAGCGGAACCTCTCGTCAGGTTACAGTGCGCGCCGCTGCTCCACAACCCGCACGTCGTTGCCGACGCACCCTGCCGAACCTCCGTTCACCTTCCGTTCGCGGGCCGCCGGCCCCATATTCCGGGACAAGCTTCCCACCACCGCGGCGCGTGCTCGTGCACCCGCCGCAAGTCGTTGGGGTTCAAGAAGTTTCAGTTTCGTTCGCAATCCCTTCGGGAGTCTCACCGGCCGATGTCGTTCGTTCACCTGCACTGCCATTCCGAGTACTCGCTGCTGGACGGCGCCAACCGCATCGGCGACCTGGTCGAGCGCGCCCGGGACTTCGAGCAGCCGGCGCTGGCGCTGACCGACCACGGCTGCATGTTCGGCGCGTGGGTGTTCCAGGAGGCGGCCAGGAAGGCGGGGATCAAGCCCATCATCGGGATGGAGGCGTACGTGGCGCCCGGCTCGCGCCACGAGAAGGTGAAGGCGAAGGGCGAGAAGGGCTACTACCACCTCGTCCTCCTGGCCCGCGACTACGACGGCTACCGGAACCTGAGCAAGCTCACCTCCATCGGCTACACGGAGGGGTTCTACGGCAAGCCGCGCATCGACCGCGAGGTGCTGGCCAGGCACGCCGAGGGGATCATCGTCACCTCCGCGTGCCTGGCGGGCGAGGTCGCGCAGCACCTGATGGAGGACCGCTGGGAGCAGGCGCGCGAGGCGGTGGCGTGGCACCAGGAGATCTTCCGCGACCGGTACTACCTGGAGGTGCAGGGGCACGACAGCGAGGGCCAGGACGAGCTGAACCGCCGCATCTTTCGCCTGGCGGACGAGATGGGCGTGCCGCTGGTGGCCACCAACGACGCGCACTTCCTGCGCGCGGAGGACCACCAGGCGCACGACGTCCTGCTCTGCATCGGGCTGGGCAAGGACTTCGCCGATCCCAACCGGATGAAGTACGACGGGCAGCTGTACTTCAAGAACCACCAGGAGATGGCGGAGCGGTTCCCCGGCCGGCCGGAGGTGCTGGCGAACACGCTGCGCATCGCCGACGAGTGCAACTGGAGCTATCCCAAGGGCTACCACGTCCCCGCCTTTCCCACGCGGGAAGAGGGCTTCGTCTCCGAGGACGAGATGCTGCGCGCGTGGGTGTGGAGCGGCGCGCTGAAGCATTACGGGGGCGGGGCGGGCGGCACCTCCGGAGAGCCCGCCGACGTGCAGGGCAGGTCCGAGGAGGAGATCCGCGCCGGGCTCCCGGCCGGGATCGTGGAGCGGGTGGAGTACGAGCTCGGCGTCATCACCCGCCTCGGCTACTCCGGCTACTTCCTGATCACGGCCGACTTCATCCGCTGGGCGCGGCGGCACGACATCCCCGTGGGCCCGGGCCGCGGCTCGGCGGCGGGGTCGATCGTGGCCTTCTGCATGGGGATCACCGACTGCTGCCCCATCAAGTTCGACCTGCTGTTCGAGCGCTTTCTGAACCCCGAGCGCGTGTCGATGCCCGACATCGACGTGGACTTCTGCTTCGAGCGCCGCGGCGAGGTGATCGAGTACGTGCGCGACAAGTACGGGCGCGACGCGGTGGGGCAGATCATCACCTTCGGGACGATGAAGAGCCGCGCCGTGGTGAAGGACGTGGGCCGCACCCTGGGCTTCCTTCCCGCGGAGACCGACCGCCTCACCAAGCTCATCCCCAACTCCCCCGCCTTCTCGATGAGCGTCGCCGAGGCGCGCGAGAAGATCCCCGAGATCCAGGAGCTGTACGCGAAGGACGAGCGCTACCGGCAGCTGCTGGACTACTCGTCCACGCTGGAGGGGCTCAGCCGCCACTCGTCGGTGCACGCGGCGGGGGTGGTGATCGCGCCGGGGCCGCTGGACGAGTACGTGCCCGTCTGCACCCAGAGCAGCAAGGGCGCGGGCGGCAACGGCGAGCCGATCATCGTCACCCAGTACGACATGACCTGCCTGGAGAAGGCGGGCATGCTGAAGATGGACTTCCTGGGGCTCAAGACGCTGACGGTGATCTACGACGCGGTCGCCACGATCCGCGCCCGGCACGGCGCGCTCCGCCACCCGGCCACGGGCCGGGAGTACGCGCGCCCCGAGGACATCCCGCTGGACGATCCCGAGGTGTACGCGATGCTGGCGCGCGGCGGCACCAGCGGGGTGTTCCAGTTCGAATCGGCGCTGGCGACCGACAAGCTGCGGGCGATGAAGGCCGACCGCTTCGAAGACCTGGTCGCCGCGAACGCCCTGGTGCGCCCCGGCCCGCTCGACATGGGGATGGACATGGTGTACATCCGCCGCAAGCTCGGGCAGGAGGCGGTAAAGTACCCGTTCGACGACGTGCGCGAGGTGCTGGAGCCCACCTACGGGGTGATCGTCTACCAGGAGCAGGTGATGCGCATCGCGCAGATCCTGGCCGGCCTCTCGCTCGCCGAGGCCGACGTCCTGCGCAAGGCCGTGGGAAAGAAGGACGCCGACCTCATCCGCCAGGAGCTGGGCAAGTTCGTGGAGAAGGCGGTGGCCAAGGGCCACGACCGCCGCCAGGTGCAGGACCTCTCGGACCAGATCGAGGCGTTCGGCCGCTACGGCTTCAACCGCTCGCACAGCGTGGCGTACGGGCTGGTCGCCTATCAGACGGCGTGGCTCAAGTGCTACTACCCGGCCGAGTTCATGGCCGCGCTGATGTCGTCCGTCGTGGACAAGACCGACGACGTGGTGGCCTACATCGCCCACTGCCGCGAGATGCACCGCTACCTGCCCCGCATCCCGCGCGAGGGGATCGAGGTGCTGCCGCCCAACGTGAACGAGTCCAACTGGAAGTTCACCGTGGTGGGCGAGGGCGTCGGCCAGGTCCGCTTCGGCCTGGGCGCCATCCGCGGGGTGGGGGAGGGTGCGGTGCGGTCGATCCTGGCCACGCGCCTGGCCGAGGGGCGCTTCACCAGCCTCTTCGACTTCCTGGTGCGGATCGACCTGCGCCTCTGCAACAAGCGGGTGGTCGAAGCGCTGATCTGCTCGGGTGCGTGCGACGACTTTGCGGACGACCACAACCGCAACCAGCTGCTGGCCGGGCTGGACGCGGCCTTCAACGCGGCGCAGACCATCCAGAAGGAGCGCGAGAGCGCACAGGACTCGTTCTTCGACGTCCTCCTGGGCGGCGGCGACGCGGCGCAGGCCACGCTGGTGCAGACGCCGCCGCTGCCGAAGGTGGAGAAGTGGACCGAGAGCGAGCGGCTGGCGCGCGAGAAGGAGATCCTGGGCTTCTTCATCAGCGGCCACCCGCTCAACCG
>DASTNU010000234.1:0-5331 GCA_035720605.1 Longimicrobium sp.
AGGCGGCGCGGGAGAACGGAAAGAAGGGCGGACGGCCGCGAAAGAAGGTGCCGAAGCAGGGCTGAGCCATGCGGCGAGGACCTTCCGGGCTCGCCACGCTCACGGATCCATCGATGCGTCCGCCGCACCGCGCCCGGCGAGTGCGCCGCGGGGCGCGTCGTTTTTCCTTTGCAGCAGGGCGGGGGGCGCGCCTATACTGCATCCACCGGTCATCATCCCCCCCGTTTTCGGCGAGCGGCGCGGCCGTGTACGCGCCCATCCGAGCGATGAGCACCGCCCTCCCCCCGGCCCTGTACCTGCACGACCTCCTTCGCCGCCAGGTGGAGGAGCTCCTGGGCCCGCTGGACGCCCTTCCCGACGAGTGGCACCGCTTTCTGGAGGCGGTGGACGCGGAGTACCGCCGCGCCGAGGAGCCGCGCGAGCCGGCGCCCGAGGGCGCGGAGCCCGTCTCGCGCGACCTGCTGGACCGCTACTACCGCCTGCAGAGCGACGTCGCGGAGCTGAACCACGCCGCTGGCGCGCTGCGCGAGAGCGACCGCCAGTTCCGCGAGCTGGCGGAGACGGTCGCCGCGGCCACCTTCATCTACCAGGGCAACCGCTTCCGCTACGTGAACGCCGCCGCGGAAGAGCTCACCGGCTACACCCGCGACGAGCTGCTCTCCCTCACCCTCTGGGAGGTGGTGCACCCCGAGGACCGCGAGATGGTGCGCGAGCGCGGCCTGGCCCGCATGCGCGGCGAGCCCGTCCCCTCGCGCTACGAGTTCCGCATCGTGCGCAGGGACGGGCGGGAGCGCTGGGTGGAGTTCACCGCCGGCACCGTGCACTACCAGGGCGAGCAGGCGGCACTGGGCACGGCGTTCGACATCACCGACTACAAGGAGGCCGAGGCCGCCCTGCAGCGCCAGGCGCTGGTATTCGACAGCCTGTACGACGCGGTGATGATCACCGACATGGGCGGCCGCCTGGTGGCGTGGAACCGGGCGGCCGAGCGCGTCTACGGCTGGACGCGCGACGAGGCGCTGGGGCGGGGGCCGGAGCTGTGGCTGGGGCGCGAGGAGGCCGAGACGCTGGCCCGCGCGGTGTTCGACGCGCTGGACCGCGAGGGCCGCTGGCAGGGGGAGCTGCGCTTCACGCGCAAGGACGGCGCTCCCGGCGTCTCCGAAACGCTGGTGGTGCCCCTGCTGGACGAGCAGGGGCGGCGGGTGGGCGCGCTGGGCGTGAACCGCGACGTCAGCGACCGCGCCCGGGCGCAGGAGGAGCTGCGCCGCAGCGAGGAGCGCTACCGGCTGATGGTGGCGGGGAGCGAGCAGGTCTTCTTCTACGTCCACGACGCCGTGGGCCGGTTCGAGTACCTGTCCCCCTCGGTGGAGCGCGTGCTCGGCTTTCGCGCGGACCAGCTGGCCGGCCGCACCTACGACGCGCTGCTCGCCGGGGACGGGCACAACGCCGGGAGGGTGGCGGAGGAGACGGCGGGGGCGCTCACCGAGCCCGGCGCCATGAGCAACTACACGGCGGAGGTGCGCCACGCCGACGGCCGCACGCTGGTGCTGGAGCTGTCGGAGACGGCGCTGGTGCAGGACGGCCGCGTGCGGGGCGTGCAGGGCTTCGCGCGCGACATCACCCCGCGCCGTGCGGCGGAGCGGGCGCTGCGCGACAGCGAGGCCCGCTACCGCAGCCTGTTCGAGGAGTCGCGCGACGCCATCTACATCACCAGCGTGGACGGCGGGTTCGTGGAGGTGAACCAGGCGCTGGTGGACCTCTTCGGCTACACGCGCGACGAGCTGCTGGCCGGCACCTCCGGCGACCTGTACGCCAACCCGGCCCAGCGCCAGCAGTTCCGCGACGAGATCAACCGCGCCGGGTACGTGCGCGACTTCGAGGTGCGGCTGCTGCGCAGGGGCGGCGGCGCCATCGACGCCCTTCTTTCCGCGTCGGTGCGCCGGGCCCCGGACGGCACGGTGCTGGGCTACCAGGGCATCATCCACGACATCACCGAGCGCAAGCGGGCGGAGGCGCAGCTGGCGTACGGCGCGCTGCACGACGCCCTGACGGGGCTGCCCAACCGCGTGCTCTTCGTGGACCGCCTGGCCCACGCCGCCGAGCGCGTGCGCCGCGGCGACCACGTGGTCTCCGCCGTGCTCTTCCTGGACCTGGACCGCTTCAAGGTGGTGAACGACTCGCTGGGGCACGGCCTGGGCGACCGCATGCTGCGCGAGTGCGCCCAGCGGCTGGAGGCGGCGCTGCGCCCCGGCGACACGCTGGCGCGCTTCGGCGGCGACGAGTTCACGGTGCTGCTGGAGGGGATCGGCGGGCCGCTGGAGGCCACGCACCTGGCGGAGCGGCTGCTGGACGCGGTGGGCCGGCCCTTCACCCTGGACGAGCACGAGGTGTTCGCCACCGCCAGCGTGGGGATCGCGCTGGCCACGCTGGGCGACGAGGATGCGGAGGAGCTGCTGCGCAACGCCGACGCGGCGCTCAGCCGCGCCAAGCTGCTGGGCAAGAACCGCCTGGAGGTGTTCGACCGGGCCATGCACGCCGAGGCCATGGCGCGGCTGCGGCTGGAGAGCGACCTGCGGCGGGCGCTGGAGCGGGGGGAGTTCCGGCTGGTCTACCAGCCGATCGTGGCGCTGGACACGGGACGCATCGACGGGGTGGAGGCGCTGCTGCGCTGGACCCAGCCGGAGCGGGGCGAGGTGGCGCCCGCGGACTTCATCCCGCTGGCCGAGGAAACGGGGCTCATCCTTCCCCTTGGCCGCTGGGTGATCGAGGAGTGCTGCCGGCAGGTGCAGCGCTGGACGGCGCAGGGGCACGACCGGCTGACCGTCTCGCTGAACCTTTCCGCCACGCAGTTCGCGGAGACGGAGCTGGTGGACGACCTTTCCCACACGCTGAAGGAATGCGGGGCCAGCGCCTCCCGCTTCCGCTTCGAGATCACCGAGAGCGTGCTGCTGGAGCACCGCGAGCCGGCGATGGGCAACCTGCACCGGCTGCGGGAGATGGGCGTGGCGCTGTGCATGGACGACTTCGGCACCGGCTACTCGTCGCTGGGCTACCTGCACCGCTTTCCGCTGGACGTGCTCAAGATCGACCGCTCGTTCGTCAGCCGCATGGACCGCGACGCCCGCAGCGCACAGCTGGTGCACGCCATCGTGAGCCTTGCGCGCAACCTGCGGGTCAGGGTGGTGGCGGAGGGGGTGGAGACGCGCGAGCAGCTGGCCTCGCTGCGGGGGATGGGGTGCGACTACGCGCAGGGCTTCCTGTTCGCGGAGCCGATGACGGAGGAGCGGGTCGGCCGCCTGCTCGCCTCCAATCCGCAGTGGTAGCCGGCAGGACAGGCAGTTTCACGCAGGGGCCGCGGAGACCGAACCCGGAAAAACGACACGGGGACGTACAGAGGAAAACAGAGTCAGACAGAGCCGGTTCCTCTGTCTGACTCTGCTTCTCTGTATCCCAATTCTTTCAGGATCAGGCAAGAGACAACGGGAGAGGAGACGCTCCTGGGATCTATCGGTGCTCGAAGCGCAGGGTCAGCAGGTCGACGGAGGCCAGCGCACCGGCGGCGCGCGCCAGCCCCAGCCCGTCGCGGTAGTGGGCGCCGGCGCGGATGGGGTCTTCGCCGTCGTAGGCGATCTCGCCCAGCAGGTGGTGGCACTGCACCTGGCGCAGCACGTCACCGGCGCGGGCAAAGGCACGCACGGATTCCGCCAGCCGCGTGCGCGCCTCGTTGCGCCGTCCGCGCGCCAGGTGCGCCAGCGCCGCGGCGAACCCGCCGATCGCCGCCACGTAGTCGTCCTTCATCCGCCGCCCCGCCCGCAGTGCCTCCGCCCCCGCGCGCTCCGCCTCCTCCAGCCGCCCCAGCCCCACCAGCGCCGCGCATCGATTGGCGAGCAGCACCGCCAGGTCCGCGTCGCCCGGCATCCCCCCCAGCTCCTCCGCCGCGCCGATCCCCACGAGCGCCGTTCCCCGGTCCCCGCGCACGCCGGCCGCCACGGCCAGGCCCAGCATGGCCCGCGAGCGTTGCGCGCGCCCCGCCTCGCCCTCCTGCACGCGGCGGTACAGCGCCTCTGCCTCGTCCACGTCCCCCGCCAGCAGCGCCACGGCGGCCAGCTCCACCAGCGCATCCGCCTCGCCGTCGGCGGAGCCGGCTTCCAGCGCGGCCGCGGCGGCGTGCTCGGCGGCGCAGCGGGCGCCGGGCCACTCCATCGCCAGGCGCGCGGCGGCGGCCTGCCCCAGCACCCCGTCCGTGGAGGAGAGATGCCGCGGCGGAAAGAAGCCGCCCGGGTACAGCGGGTCGATGGTGAGCCAGGGATGGGGGAGCAGCGCCGGGGCAGCTTCGCGCATCGTCCGGGGAAACATGGATGGGTCGATGATGGCAGTCTCAGCCATTGCGGTCATCGTCGGCGCCGATGCCCGGCGAGGGCACGCCGCCGCGGCAGGGCGTGGTCGCCCGGTCCACCCGGTGCCTGTTCTCTGTCATCCGCAAACCTTTCCGGGGGATCGCCGCCGCAACGGGAGGGTGGGGAGGCGGCAAGATGCGTGCGTCCCAGGGTTACAGGGCGAGGGACGGCCGTCAGCCTCCGCCCCCCGGAACCCTCCGCGTGCGGCGGCGGGCGAGGCGCTCTTCACGGCGGCGCTGGCCGTCGGCCTGGCGGCGCTTCTCCTCCTCGGTCTCGGGGAGGATGGGCGGCACGCGCGCGGGGCGGCCCTTCTCGTCCAGCGCGACGAAGGTGGCGTAGCAGGTGTTGGTGTGCCGCTCCGCGCCGGTGATGGGGTTCTGCGCCATCACCCGCACGCCGATCTCCATGCTGGTGTTGCCGGTGAAGTTCACCGAGGCGTGCGCCACCACCAGCTCGCCGATGTAGATGGGCTCGTTGAACTCCACCTCGTCGAAGCTCTTGGTGACCACCGGCCGCCCCGCGTGCTTCATGGCGCAGAACGCGGCGGCGCGGTCGATGAACCCCAGCAGCACGCCGCCGAAGAGCGTTCCCGCCACGTTCTGGCTCTGCGGCTCCGCCAGGTCCGCGAAGGTGACCTGCGAGCCGCGCACGGGGCGCGGCACCGCGGGGTCCGGCGGCGGGGTGTTCAGGTAGATCTCCACCGGCCGGATCATCCGGTTCGTCATCGTCGTCGTGGCTCCGTCGTGGCGGTGGCTCCAGGGGCGCGGAAGATGGCGCCCGCGCTCCACGTCGGAAAGCCCTTGCGCGCGTGAGTGCGTGGGTGCGTGGGCGGAAGCTACGCCGCCGGTGCGGATTCCCCCGCGTCCACCAGCACCAGGACGACGTCGTTCACGTTGGTGCGGGTGGGGCCGGTGACGATCAGGTCGCCGGCGGC
>DASTNU010000235.1:0-4752 GCA_035720605.1 Longimicrobium sp.
CGCCTTCGGCGGCACCGGCGCGGACTGCAACGGCCACGGGACGCTGGTTGGGCGCACCATCGGCTCCAGCACCGTCGGGGTCGCCAAGCAGGTCCAGCTGCGGGGCGTGCGCGTCCTCAACTGCAGCGGGTCGGGGACGATCTCCGGGATCATCGCCGGCGTGGACTGGGTGCGCGTGAACCGCGTGAACCCGGCGGTGGCCAACCTGTCGCTGGGCGGCGGCGCGTCGCTCTCGCTGAACAACGCCGTCAACAGCCTGGCGAACAGCGGCGTGGCCGTGGCCGTGGCCGCGGGGAACAGCGGCTCCAACGCGTGCAACTTCTCTCCCGCGGGCGCGACGGCGGCGCTGACCGCGGCGGCCAGCACCATCACCGACGCCAGCTCCGCCGGGACCAACTGGGGCAGCTGCGTGGACCTGTACGCGCCCGGCTCGGCGCCGGGGAACGCCGCCGGCGCCACGTCGTTCGCCTCCGCGTACGTGGCGGGGGTGGCGGCGCTGTACAAGCACTACTTTCCCACCGCGACCACGGCCGCGGTGAACGCGTGGATCCTGGGCAACGCCACCCCCGGCATCCTGACCGGCGTTCCCGCCGGCACGCCGAACCTGCTGCTGTACAAGAGCAACCTCTGACGAGTGCGTGAGCGCGAAACCGCGGTGCCCCGCCCTTCCAGAATGGAGAGCGGGGCACCGTCGGTTCGGACTGGATGAATCCATCCCCCGCGGCCTCCCGGTGGAAGGCCTGCCCCTGTACCCCGTCGGGACCAGGGCGCCGGCGACGGGCCCGGGAGGCCGGCGTTCCTCCCGTACGGGAACGGGCCCGTTTTCTTGCCTCTGCCCTGGCTTGCGAGCATCTTTGTGACCCGGAGTGACGGGCACCCGCACTCCCCTCTCCCCCCTCCCCCGCGCAGCCGATGTCCTCCCGCCGGCGCCCTTCCCGCCCCGACCGCCCCGAGCACGGCGTCCCCGCCGAACCCGCGTCGCTGGGCTCGGACCTGTCGCGCTGCCTGGGGCCCATGGTGAGCCGGTACTGGAAGGGCGCGCTCGCCGCCATCGCGGGTGCGGGGACCGTCCTGGCCCTGATCGAGCCGCCGAAGTGGGTGGTGCAGGCGGTGGGCTGGGCTGCCGTGCTGGGCTTCTTCGTGGCGCTGGCGGCCACCTGGGTCCAGTGCCGTCCCCAGGTACAGCCGTCCAGGCGCCGCTTCGCGCTGGTGCTCGCCGCGTTGATCCTGCCCCCGATCCTCCTGGGAGGAGGGCTGGTCTATGCCGAATGGCTCATTCCCGAGCCGCCGCCGCGCGAGGCATCGCTGGCACTGCTCACGTCGATGGACGACGAGCTCTCCAACGGCTTTGCGGAGGAGCTGCGCAGCCACCTGCTGAGCGCGGAAGCGGGAGTGCAGGTGATTCTCGCCGACAAGCGCGGCTACGAGACCCAGGGTCTCTCCATGCCCCAGATCGGCAAGGCGCTGCAGACCGCCCACGTGCTGGAGCTCGTCCCCCGCCCTGCCGGCACGCGCCTGATGGCCGACGTCCGGCTCTGGGACACCCGCGGCGACAGGATGATGTGGGCGGAGCGGTACGAGGGAACGGGGGACATCTTCCAGCTCCAGCGCCAGATCGCGGAGCAGATCGTGGACGAGCTGGGAGTGCGGCTCTCCCGCGCCCAGCGCGCCCGGCTGGCTGCCGCTCCCACCGCGAACGACAGCGCCTATCACCTGTACCTCAAGGGCCGGGGCCTCGTCTACGTGCCCCGCAGGACGCTGGAGGGGAACGAGGAGGCCATCGGCCATTTTCGCGCGGCCCTGCGTCTGGACCCCGGGTTCGGGCTGGCCCACGCGGGGCTGGCCCGCGGCTACGGCGTGCGCGGCCAGCTGACCGGGGACCGGGCGTGGAACGATTCCGCCATCGCCGCGGCGCGCCGGGCGGTGGCGCTGGCGCCGAAGGACGAGCGCACCCACGCCACGCTTGGGGTGACGCTGCGCGAAACGGGGCGGTTCGAGGACGCGCTCGCCGCGCTGCGCGAAGCCGAGGCCCACGGCCCCAAGGGCGGCGACGGGTCCGGGCGAAGCAACCTGGGGATCGTGATGCTGGAGCAGGGATACCTGCAGCAGAGCATCGCCTACGGCGAGCAGGCGGTGGAGATCGAGCCCAGGTCGCCGACGGCGCAGTGGCGGCTGGGACTGGCGTACGAGGTGCTGGGCGACGACCCCCGCGCCGAGCGGGCGTACCGGGCCGCGGTGGCCGCGGCGCCCAACGCGCCCGACGCGCGCTTTCGCCTGGCGATGCTCTACTGGGTGCGGGACGAAGCCGAGCGCGGCGACCCCGAGGTGCGGGGGTTCACCTCCGAGCAGGGGGAATGCCTGGCGTTCCAGTGGGAGGCGCTGACCGGCCGGCCGGACCGGGCCCGCGAGCGCGCCCGGGCGCAGGGACGAAGGGCGTGGCGCTGCGCGCCCGTGCTGCTGGGATTCGTGCACCTGCGGCTCGGAGACGCCGCGCTCGCCCGCGCCGCGCTGGACACCGCCGCCGCCGCCGCACGCGACTCCATCGAGCACGGCCACGACGGCTCCCATCCGCGGCTGGTCCTGGCACAGGTCCACGCCCTCCGCGGCGACCCCGGCGAAGCCAACCGCTGGTTCGCGGAGGCGGTGGAGCGCGGCTACCGGCACGTCCGCGCCGCGCGGCGCCTGCCCACGCTCGAGGGGCTGCGCGCCACGCCCGAGTTCCGGAACAGCCTGGCTGCGATGGACGGGAGCGTGACGCGACAGCGTGAGCAGATCCGGCAGACCCGGGACACCGCGGCCGCGAATCGTACGCAGTAGCCGACGGCCTCGAGGCAGGATCTGGGCGGGCGCGTACCTCCCCGCCCGCCCCCTCCTCCCGGCGCAACCGCTTGCGCCGGCATCATCCCCCCTCGATGAACCGCGCCACCGCCCTGCATCCCCATGGCTGCAGGCGATCCCCTATTCCCTATTCCCTATTCCCTATTCCCTATTCCCTATTCCCTATTCCCTCACGGGGCCTGCGACTTGCGGCACGCCGGCGCGCCGACGGCACTCGATGAACCACGCGCCAGACGGAGACCTGCATGCCGGGGATGCTGAACGGAAAGACGGCGATCGTCACGGGGAGCAGCAAGGGGATCGGCTACGCCATCGCGGCGGCGATCGCGCGCGAGGGAGCCAACGTCGTCGTGTCCGCGCGCGACGAGGGCGAGGTGCAGGCGGCGGCGCGGCGGCTGGACGCGCTGGGCCCCGGCCACGTGGCCGCCGTGCGCTGCGACGTGCGCAGCCACGACGACGTGCGGGCGCTCGTCCAGGCGGCGGTGGACCTGGGCGGCGTGGACGTGCTGGTGAACAACGCCGGCGTGGGCCGCTTTGCCCCGGTGGACGAGATGCCGCCGGAGCACTGGCACCAGGTGATCGGCACCAACCTGACCGGCGTCTACCATTGCTGCCACGAGGCCATTCCCCCCCTGCGCGCCCGCGGCGGCGGGTGGATCATCAACATCGGCTCGCTGGCGGGAAAGAACCCCATGGCCAACGGCGCGGCCTACAACGCCAGCAAGTTCGGCCTGCTGGGCTTCTCCGAGGCGATGATGCTGGACGTGCGCGAGGAGGGCATCCGCGTCTGCTGCATCATGCCGGGCTCGGTGGACACGCACTTCAACCACAAGCAGCCGTCGCCCGAGAATGCGTGGATGATCCAGCCCGGCGACGTCGCGCGCCTGGTGATGGAGCTGCTCGCCTTTCCGGAGAACGCCCTGCCCTCGCGCATCGAGATCCGGCCGACACGTCCGAAGAAGCGCTGACGGCCGATGGCGCAGGCCCCCGCTCCCGATCCCGCTCCCCCCGCGGACGACGATTCCGCCCCGCACACCCGTCCGCGGGCCATGGTCTGGGACCTGGACGGCACCCTGTCCGACGACACGGCGCGCGCGCACTTCGTGGAGGTGGAGCAGGGGCGCGCGCGCGACTGGCAGTCGTACTTCGACGCCATCGACACCGACCCGCCGATCGCCGCGTCCATGGAGGTGCTGCGCGCCATGCACGCGGCCGGCATTCGCGTGCTCTTTCTCACCGGCCGGCCGGAGTACACGCGCGGCAAGACGGAACGCTGGCTGCAGGCCAACGGGCTCACGGAGTACGATGCGCTCATCATGCGGCCGGATGGCGAGCGCCGCCCGGCGGGCTTCTTCAAGGCCGACGCGGTGCGGGGGCTGCGGCGCAACTACGAGCTGGTGTGCGCCTTCGAGGACCGCATCGACGTGGCCGAGGCGCTGCGCGAAGCCGGCGTTCCCGTCTTCCTCTACGGCGCCGGCGCCCAGGCCGCCGCCGAGGCGCTGGAGGTGCTGGACGTACGCCAGGACGACCTCGTCTCCGGCGCCGACCCCTTCGCCGGCAAGCGCCAGCGCTCGGACACGGACGAGGAAGCGCAATAACAGGTGTTCGCGTCCGGCGCATTCGGAGCGATTTTCACTCCGTATTGCGGTGAATACCTGAAGATCGCGAGACCACCGCTGGCGTCTATCGAGCGGTGTAAATCAGCCACGGAAGATCACTTGCGGACGGCACCGGCGTGACGGACATTGCGCGGCTTTCCATCCCCTGCCGCGCACTCCGCCGATGCCAGATTCCGACTATCGGCGGGCACAGCAGCACTATGCCCGCATTCGCAGAGCCGCCTTCATGGCCGCCCGCGACCATGTTCTTTCCTCCGTACGCGTCGACGCGGCGGTCCGGCTCGCCGAATGCGAT
>DASTNU010000236.1:0-2584 GCA_035720605.1 Longimicrobium sp.
GGTCGGGATGGTTTTCCACGAGACGGATCGCGTCCGTGGCTCTGACCCGGTTGGAGGGACACGACTCCCCGTTTTCACACTTCCCTCCCGGCGGTGAGCACCCGGCGGGAAGGATGGGCAACCCGATCTGCCCCGGATCGCCCGGAACGAGCCATCAGGACGGGCACGTGAAGCGGAACGCGATGACGCATAACTTGCGAAAAGGAACGGTTGTTCTTATTTTAACGACCTTTCCGGACAACGTATGGCAGTTTTCGGTGCGGGCCGTCCAGCGGCCCGCGCGCGTTTCTTTTCCCCTGTCAGAGGACGCCCATGCCCATCCGTCGCTTCACCCCCGCGGTGCTGGCCCTGGCCGTGCTGGCCGCCTGCTCCGACGGCGCGCCCACGGGCGCCCGTACGCCGGACCTGGACCCCTCGCTGGCGCAGGCCGACGGGCAGATCCCCACCCGCCAGCAGCAGCGGCCGGGGACGTTCATCGACATGAGCGACGCGGAGCTGTGGCCGCACGTGCAGGCGTCGGAGGGGCGCGTGGCCGTGGGGCTCAAGGCGCCGGGCGGGGTGCGCGGCACCTGGCGCGGCAAGGTGCTGGTGGACCGCGGCCAGCAGGCGCAGGGGCGCGCGGCCGTCCTGGCGCAGCGCGGAGTGCAGCTGCTCGCGGCGGACGACCTGCTGCCGATCCTGGAGGTGCGCCTGGCCGACCAGGCGGCCCTTGCCGCCGTCCGCAAGCTGCCGTTCGTGGACTACGTGGAGCCGGTGATCGTGCCGCAGGAGCTGCCGCAGTTCGCGGGCGTGGGCGGGTGCGGCTGGGGGAGCACGTGGACGGGCGACCGCCAGTACACCAGCACCGGCGACGTGTACTCGCAGAAGTTCACGGGGATGAACATCCCGGCCGCGTGGAGCTACAGCAGCGGCGCGGGGATCAAGATCGGCCTCATCGACACCGGCATCTCGTCGGGCCAGGGCCAGTTCATGAGCACCTTCACGTCCGGGCAGAGCTACGGCCGCACGCTCACGCTGCTGCGCCTTTCCAACCAGCCCAGCGCCTACGACGACTGCGGCCACGGCACGCGCATGGCCGGCATCATCGCCGCGCCGTGGGACGGGCAGAACGTGGGCGGCATCGCCTATCGCAGCAGCCTGATCAGCGTGCGGCACGCCAGCGGCGTGGCGGCGGTGAACAGCAGCGACGCGCGGGCCAGCGTGCGCGCGGCCAACCAGTACGGCGCGCAGGTCATCGTGATGGCGTGGGAGTCGCTCAACTGGCTGTGGCAGGTGTCGGACGAGATCGAGTACTGGCACTACAGCCGGCAGGTGCTGTTCTTCGGGGCGGCGGGCACCAGCGGGTGCGGCGACGGCATCCTGGACAGCAACGTCGTCTTCCCGGCGGACATGCCCGAGGTGGTGGCGGTGACGGGGATCACCTACCCCGGCGGCGGCATTCCCTGCGGCATCCACTACGGCAGCGACGTGGAGCTCACCGCGTACCTGGACGTACCCAGCACCGGCCGCTACACGGGCGACGTGGTGGGGATGGGCGGCAGCTCCAACGCCACCGCGGTGGTGGGATCGGTGGCCGCGCTGGTGTGGAGCCACAACCCCGGGATGACGCGCGACCAGCTTCGCGCGCGCCTGCAGCAGACGGCGGCGTACTACCCCAGCCGCCACAGCTCGCAGGGGTACGGGCTGGTCAACGCCTATCGCGCGGTGACGGGCTTCTAGAGAAGACAGGGAATAGGGAATAGGGAATAGGGAATAGCCTGCAAGGATGCGGCTCTCCCCTGTTTCCCGGATGCACGATGATGACGGGCGCACGCGAGAGGGCGTGCGCCCGTCGTGTTTTGGGCGGGCATCGAGCCTGAGCGGCTTAAGCCGCCGCAACAACAGCGGAAAGCCCCGCAAACTGCGCGGGGCTTCACCTACAAACCTCCAGTCACGCACTAACGCACTAACGCACTACTTCGACGCCCTTCCAGAACGCCACGTGGTCGCGGATGTTCTCCGCGGCGTCCATGGGGTCGGGATAGTACCAGGCGGCGTCGGGGTTCGCCTTGCCGTCCACCACCACGTCGTAGTAGCTGGCGGTGCCCTTCCAGCCGCAAAGGGTGTGGGTGGTGCTTTCGCGCAGGTGCTCGCGCTGCACCGCGCCGGGAGGAAAGTAGACGTTGCCCTCCACCACCTCGTAGTCGTCGCTCTCGGCGATCACGGCGCCGTTCCACATCGCGCGTGCCATCTTCCTCCTGGTTCGGTTCGGTCTCCCGGCTGATCGATCAGCGGGCGAGAATGCGTCCGGCCCGGTCCGCGGCGCTGTCCATCGCGGCGTAGGCGGTGAGCTGGCTGGAGCGCACATCGTAGAGGAACGCCCGTTGCCGCATCCGTTCCTCCGGCACACGCTCCCCGCGGGGCGGCTCCAGCGCGTACACCAGGATGCGGTCCGGGCCGAACGCCTCGTGCGCCTGGTACCGCAGCGGCGGACCGAGCACCGGACGCAGGTTGCGGCCCTGCAGGTCCGTCACGTACAGCGCAACGTCGTCGCGGCCGTCCACCCGGCGATCACCGTTGCCGTCGTTCAGCGCCAGCACGTACG
>DASTNU010000237.1:0-12064 GCA_035720605.1 Longimicrobium sp.
GGGACATGGTTTCCTCGAAGCGGCCGACGGAGGCGCCGACGTTTTCGTCCACGTTTCAGCGGTACACGGAACCGGCATGAAACCGCTCTCACGCGGCGAGCCCGTGGAGTACGACAAGGTGGACACGGATCTCGGGCCGGCGGCCGAGGGGATCGTCCGCATCCGCTAAGCCGTCCTGCGCGGGAGGCCGGCCCGGCGTCGTCGTGGAGGTCTGCAGGGCCACAGGGAAGAACCCCGGGGCGCGCACTGGATGCTCACGCTCACCCCGGAGGTCATGTGTCCACGGTCACCACGCTCCCGCTCTGGCCCGGCTCCCGCTTCGAGGCGGAGATGCTCGACGCGCCGATCACGACGCTCGAACCGGATGAGGTATTCGTCTTCGGCAGCAACCGCGACGGCTTCCATGGCGCCGGTGGCGCCGGGCTGGCGTGCCGCGGGAACGCAGGGCCGGACTGGCGGTCCGACGCGCAATTCTGCGCGATGAAGGATGCCCCCGTCGGCGATCCGGCGCGTGTCGGCCGGTGGGCGGTCTACGGCGTCGGACGCGGGCACCAGGTCGGCCTGGAAGGCCAATCGTACGCGATCCAGACCATCGAGTGGCCGGGCCGCCGGTGCAGTACATCCCGGCGAGCGATCTACCACCAGCTCGCAGAGCTGGTCGCGTTCGCAAGAGCGAATCCGCACTTGCGCTTCATCGTCACCAACCTCGGCGAAGGACTCTCCGGCTACAAATGGGCGGAGATGGCTGTGGTCTGGCGCGAGCTGGACGCCCGCTGCGGCGGTCTTCCAGCCTCTTTTCGGTTCGTACGGGTCGCCGCCCGCAACGGCGGCCTGACCTGACCGAACCTGCCGCGGGGCACCCCGGGAAACGAAGCATGAAAAGCGCTGGAAGCAGAGCCAACAGGGACCGCAGGCGCCGGATCCGCCTCTGGATGCGCCTGATGCAGCGTATCCGGGCCTTCGGCGCGTACGGCGGCACCCGCCGGGCGGAACGGTGGTGGACCAGGGACTACGACCGCCTGGGCCAGTTGGATCCGGCGGTCCGCGCCGAGCGCGGCCGCTTGCTGCGGGAGCAGGAGGAAGGCTGACTCGAACGCGGCACGGTGTGCCGGCCCCATGCCCCACCCCTGCCGCCGGCGATCGACGATGCGGCCCGCGGACTTGAACAAAGAGGAAGAACCGGGGAGGTGTTCGAGGACCGCGATGCGAGCGGCCCGCCGCCACCAGATGCCCGGAGTCACCGATGCCTGACCGCCGCTTCAAAGTGTACGCTCCCGCACAAGGCTACTTCCTCTCCACCATCCATCGCAGCAGCGAGTTGGCATACATCGTCGGCCACGCCGGCGAGATCAACGTAGCGGAGGGCGAGAACCCGATGCGCACCCTCTCCCGCATCTTCGCCGAAGGGAACGGAGAAGGCGAGGGAACGGGCTTCACGGTCAATCGGCGGTCCATGTCCGTCGGCGACGTCGTGCATCTGGAGCCTCACGGTGCGTACCTCTGCGGTCCAGAGGGATTCACGGCGCTCGCGGGCGCCGAGGCGTCAAGGTTCCCGCTGGGCGAAAGCCCGTCCAGCGCAAGCTAGACCACCGTCCGGGAATGAGGCCGCGCGCCCCGGCCGCGGGGTGCGCGGCCTCTTCTGCTGACCGGGCACCACACCAACGGAAGAACCGGGTGCAGGAGGTGAAGCCGGGTGTCCCCGCCCTGCGGCGAAGGGGTATCCCGAAGACAGGACCCGACCACTCCTCCACCACCGCCGAGCAG
Source organism: Longimicrobium sp. (assembly GCA_035720605.1). GTDB lineage: Bacteria > Gemmatimonadota > Gemmatimonadetes > Longimicrobiales > Longimicrobiaceae > Longimicrobium. The sequence continues at coordinate 1,765 of DASTNU010000237.1, forward strand.
AGATGAGCAAGTACCTGCACTCCCTGGAGTACGTCCTCGTCGTTGTCGTCTTCGGGTCCGGCGCGTACTGGGCCCATGAGCGTGACGCCGCCGAGGCCGCCGAGAGTCACCGCCTGAAGTCCCTGTACGAGTACCGTCCCGTCGCCGCGTGCGTAGACGAGCGCTACATGATCATGGGCGACCGCCTGGACGACGCCACCTGGGTCTGCGAGCTGGATCCCCTCAGCTACCCCGGCGGCAGCTGACGAAGCCGGATATCACTGTTCTCCAACCGGGCCGCTCGCGGATGATCGAGCGGCCTTTCACGTCCAGGGCTGAGCCCGGCGATCCCGTCAGCGCCTGGCAAACACGGAGGAACCCGCGTGAACGAAACGAACGCCATGTGGCGGGCCCACAGGGAACGGACGCGGGCCGCGGCACACGCCCGGGGCGTCCACTGCATGACGCGCCTGAACGAGCTTGCATGCCAGGGCGTCCTTCGCCTCGAAGTGCTGAGCAGAGTCAACGGCCACGTCCGCGTACGCCATCCCGCCGAGCCCGACTACGTGGACCTTTACGTCACCCGCGGCACGGTAATGAAAGACGGCCGGCGTGCGGATCACCACCATGGGCTGGAGGGCGCGCTCATGCTGCTCGGAATCCAGCTGCCGGACGAGGAGGCCACCGAAGCATCCGCGCTCGTTGCACGCGTGCAACAGGAAGAACCGGAGGGCAAGGACACCCGACCGCCCTCCATGGAGACCACGCGCATGATCATCGCCGGCACTGGACACCGCCCCCACAAGCTCCGCATCGGCGCGCTGAACGGGTACCATCCCGCCGTCCTGTCGCGCCTGACGGACCTTGCACGCGCTGCGCTCCAGCGGCGGTCCCCGACCCTCATCCTCAGCGGCATGGCGCTCGGCTGGGACACCGCACTGGTGCAGGCGTCGCTGGACCTGGGCATCCCGTTCGACGCGTACCTCCCCTTCGCTGGCCAGGAGCTCCGCTGGCCCACCCCGGCGCAGCGCCGCTACCACGAACTCCTGGCGAAAGCGAGACGCGTCATCGTCGTCTCCGAAGGTGGCTACGAAGTCGAGAAGATGCACTTCCGCAACACGCGTATGGTCGACGACTCGGACTTCCTGCTGGCTCTCTGGGATGGGTTTCCGAAAGGGGGCACCTTCCGCTGTGTCGAATACGCGAACCAGGTGAACCGCGCGCACGACAACCTCTGGCGTTTCTGGATCCGCCACGCTGCCGACCGTAGCACGGCGCTGCTCTGCGCGGGGTGAATTCCCGGACGAGGAAGAAACCGACAAGCGAGTACGGCAACCGCCACTACGGGACGGGATCGCGGCTCAACCTTAGTGGAAACTGGCGACATGGGATACGACATCGAGCTCGTCGAGGCGCGGTTCCGGATCACCGCCGGCCGGGCTCCTGCCGCACTTTCCGCCGTCCTGGCGCTCTTCTCGCCCGACGATATCACGCTCGCGTCTGGTGGAGTGACGACGTGCGGCGCCAACGCGCAGACGCAGGAGCGCTGGTTCGCGTTTCTGAACCCTGAGCTGATCGAGCGAGCCATAGCGCGGCGCGACCTTGCTTACGCACTGGATGCGTTCCGCTTTGTGCCAACGCGTACGGCTGAAGGCGACATCGTCGCACTACGCTTCCGCGGGGAGCGGTCCGGAGACGAGCGATTCCTTTTCGAGGCGCTCGGACCCTACGTCGATCCCGGATCGTACGTCGAGATGGCGGCGGAAGATGGCGCGCGGTGGCGCTGGTCGTTCGACGGTTCCACGTGTCAGCTCCACGTCATCGTACCCAGCCAGTGGGGTCCTCTATGGCTGACAGGACATGCCGACACCGGGGCCGCACCGGGCTGGGCCGCGACCTGACGCACTTCGCGTACACGCCCGTCAATCTCTCCGACCACGGGTTGGTTCACCTCGCTTGAGGCGTACTGGTACCCGCTGCAGTGCACTGACACCGTGGCTCGCGAACGGTTGCGTCCCCTGCACGGCTACAGCGCGAAGAAGGTCGGCCATTTGCCAGCACCCCCGTCCCTGCGCAGGGGCGGGGGTTTTCGATTAGCAGCGCCGAAAGGAAGAACCGGGGGGGTGTAATCGGCATTCCACCACCCCGCCGGAGGGCTTCCACCATGATCGCCGCAGAAGAGCTTGGAACGGTGGCCGCGTGCTCCCGCCACATCAGGGAACCGGCGCGATACGCACTCACCCGTGATCAGCGCGGCAGGGCCGCACGGCTCGCGACCGAAGCCGAAGTGAGCGGTGAACACGACCTTGCCGCGGGATTGCGCAACCTGGCGCGCACGGCGCCACGGAGACGAGCGTGATGATGCCTCGCACCAGAACAACCCAACGGACTGCCATGCTCGACACGATCACTCCCGGAATGGACCCGCTCGCTCTCGCCCTGCCAGCTCTAGCCGGACTGGCAGCTCCGGTCACCGAGCTGGATCGACGGCTCGGGGAACGATGCTACTTCCGAGCCCCGGCATGCAGCGCTGAAGAAGGAGACTTCATCGCCGCCTACGTCCAGCGGAACTACCGCGGAACCATATGCTACCGCGTGGTCCCCGACGCGCCGCCGCCCCCGGCCGGCCACTTCGGTCGTTTGGCGGAGCCCGGGAATCTGGTATGGCCCTCGGCGGGACAGCACGCACCTGGTGTCGTTTGGAGACGGGGTGCTGGCAAGCGCGCTCCAGGTGAATCCGGGGGACGGAGCGCTGCGAATCAAGCGGGTCGTGATCGCGCAGCTCTACGGCCGCCTTCGGGCCGCGAAGCGCGAGCTCCGGCGTTCGCTGTCGCAGAACGGCAACAAGCACGGGACCACGCAACTCTGCGCTACCCATGCCCGTGAGGCTTGGGAATCTCTCGAGGCGATGAGACGCTTGCTTCGGCCGTGACATTCGCAACGGGGAAGGGAAGAACACGTCGGTATGGTCCGGAGAGGGGCTGCTGCCCCACAGGAAATCATCGCCAACACCGAAACCTCGCATGAGCGACGCCGCCGCCGAGCCGAGCTATAAGCTCCCGCTGGAGATCGGGCCTTACCGGGTGACATACCACTACGAGACGACGGAGTACAAGTGCTTCCACGTCGCCGAAGGCGGAGTCCTGGTCGGCTTTCTCCGCGTCGTCTGGACGGGACGTGAAGTGTTCACGCCTCACCAGAGAGTGTCAGCGCGCCGGGAGGAGATCCACGGAGCGATCAGCGAGGCGGTGGCCAGCCGCTGCTTTGCGTAAGCTGCAGGGGGACATGGGCGGCGCGCGGAAATCGGGTTTCCGCGCGCCGCCCATTCTGTTTTCGCGCTCCGGTGAACGGATTGCGACGGCGGAGGAAGAACCGGGACTGCGACGATTCGGACCAGCAGCCTCACTCCCGCCGATAACGGAGCCCCAGATGATGATACCTGCCGACGACGATTTCCTGTTCTGCGTCGTGCACGTTGTCGAGTGCGGCGGCGCCCTCCGGTTCGACCATGAGCCCGGGTGCACCTGCATGACCGATGACGAAGAGCCCGTGATCGACGCGCCGGAGCCGGACAAAGGGGAATTGCCGTTCTGACTGCGGCTGAACTCAGTCCACGAACGGAGCGTTCCCGACGGGGCCCTGCAGCGCCACCACCACCACGACTCAAGGTCCGCGATGGAGTTCACGTTCTTCTGGGGCGAACGTTCGCCCCTTTCGCAGTGGCACAGGGCGGTCTTCGCTCTCCTTGAACCCTGGGAGGGCGCGCCTCAGCGGCGTGTTATCAAGTTCGGGAACGCCGAGCAGTGGATGATGGCGGCGAAGGCCGCCCACTTCCGCGACCAGACCAGCTACCTGCGGCTCCTCTCGACGCCTGCCCCCCAGAGGGCCAAGGCGTTGGGGAGGCTCGTGACGCCGTTCGATCCCGCAGAGTGGAGCCGCGTTGCGCGCGGCTACGTCAGGACCGGCAATCTCGCAAAATTCTCGCAGAACCAGACCATGAGGGAGCACCTGCTGGCCACCGGAAACTCCCTGATCGTCGAGGCCAGCCCCTATGACCGCATCTGGGGGATCGGGCTGAGAGCCGATCACCCCGACGCCAGAAACCCCGCGCGGTGGCGGGGGACCAACTGGCTCGGCGAGGTGCTGATGGACGTCCGCGAGGCGCTGGGCGGTGCGCCAGCTCCCGCGCGCGCCGCGTCAGGAACGCTCCGTCAACCTGACTCCGCTGCGGCCGCGAGCCGGTGAACATCACCCCGGCTCGCCGCGGAGCATCCCACCCCGCAGGCACGTATCGGCGGTCGGCGGGCGTTGCACGCGTGCAACGAATGGGAAGAACCAGGTTCTGGAGGTGCTGACCGCCCTCAACGGTGCAGCAGGCAATTCCCCATCAGTGGAGCGCCACCCGTGTCTGTACATCCGCGTAAGATCCTGCCCGTGCTCGGTTCCGAACACCTTCCGCGCACCTTGGGCCGCGTAAGCGTGAGCGTGTCGGACCGGGTTTCGATCATCGGCCCGGCAACGGGCTACATGTCCGACTACGACATCACGCTCAACCCGTACGTCGGCTGCGGCTTCGGCTGCAGCTACTGCTACGCCGCGAGTTTCGTCCCACCCCGGTTCAGGCAGCTGGAGTGGGGCACGTGGGTGGAGGTGAAACGCCAAGCCGCCGAGCAGCTGCGCACCGAGCACGTCACGGGCAAGAGAATCTATCTCGGGTCCGTAACCGACCCATACCAACCGCTCGAAAGCAGAACGCGGCTCGTCCGTTCGATGCTGGCGGCCATGTCGCTGCCGGGGCGGCAACCCCGGCTCGTGATCCAGACGCGCTCGCCGCTGGCGGTGCGCGACATCGACCTCTTCAGGCGGTTCGACCGCATCCGTGTGAACATGTCGGTCACCACCGATTCCGATGAGGTGCGTAAGCGGTACGAACCTACGTGCCCGAGCATCGATCGACGAATCGACGCCATCCGGGAGATTGGCGAGGCCGGGGTGCCAATCGGGATCTGCATCACCCCAATGCTTCCGCTGAACGACCCGATCGCATTCGGCGAACGGCTCGCACAGCTGGGAGCCGCAGTCTACGTAGCGCAACCCTTCAAGCCGGCTGCCCAGGTCGCCGGCGCAATGAAGGCCGGCACCCGCGACGCGGCCACCGAGCTCGCCAGCCGGGAAGGCTGGAACATGGCGGCGTACCGGTCAGCGTTCCAAACGCTCGCGTCCGTACTCCCCCATCTCCACGAAGGCCGCGCCGGCTTCATGCCCGCGTAACCGGGGCGGGCGGGCACCCCTCGCAGTGAATACGGGCGCTACATCACCCAGGTCGAGAGAAGGAAGAACCGTAGGGGAGTGCGTCACCCCCGCCCGGGGGCGTCGAATACATCAACCCTGCACCTGGGTTTGCAAGTGCACCAGCACTCGATTGTTCCAGCGACGTCGAGCCGACCTGTTTCGGCTGCCGAAGAGAGTGAAGTCCTTCCGGCTGTGTGCGCCTGGCTGGAGGCCTTGTGTTCATCCAACGAGCCCCCGGTGCTACGTCAGCGATTGGTTTGGGATGGACGAGGCTGGCGCCCGGCTCTGCGTAGCTCTCGGAGACGAATGTCACGGGAGACGATGGCTCGGTGGGACCTGCTGAGGAACCTCTTCCCTTGCTGCCAGCGGCATCCTACCGCCGCAACTGCCCCGACGTGAGGGTCAACTATATGCTGGATACGCTCCTGCTGGAATGCGACGTCGGCGCAGACGACTACGCCGACGAGCACGACCGGCAACATCACGTCGACAGGCTGGCGAAGGAACACGGCTGCACCGTTGAGGTTGCCACCGACGACGTGCTTCTGCTGGACCTCGACTCTGCGGAGGCGGTCGGGACGTTCATCACTCGCATCCGGTACGCGCGGTCGCGCGGAATCCCCCTCGGCAGATACGAGCTCATGCCAAGCCGCAACTCGGCGACCAAGGGGAGCCAGCACGCACGCGTGCACTTGGAGCAGCCGACACCACTCCGCGAACGGATTCTTCTCCAGGCACTGCTCGGGTCCGATCCAACGCGTGAGCTGCTGTGCTACGCCCGCGCGCGCGACGGAGTGGAACCGAACATCGTGCTGTTCCGTCCGATCGAGGTCTAACCGCGACTCCCCGCTCGCTGAGCCGCTTGCACCGCGTTGCACGCGTGCAACCGGGAAGCCTACAGCTAGCCGCACGAACCACCACATCCAGGGACTTCCCGTGACGACCTCCGGGCAGAACGACAGCGCCGCCGACGAGAGCAAGTGCACGTGCGCGGCGGACCCGTACGAGTACCTCCCGTGCCCGTATGACCGAGAGGTCTACGGCGAGGAAATGGAGTGCAACTGCTGCGCGAGCTGCCGCGAGCGTTGCGCACTGAATATCTGAAACCAACCAGAGTCAACGCATGACATACATCACGACGACTGGAGCAACCCTGTTCACGCGACAGGGTGTGTGGCGCCGTCAGAGCCCATTCTTCCCCCGCCGCTGGATCGCCCGCGTGTATGCCTGGGTGCTCATGCCCGTAGGTGGGTACGCGGAACTTCACGAGTACACCTTTGAGTGCATTGACGCCGAGATGATCGCCAGGATCGGGCGCCGCGGTCGTTCGATCACGGACTGACCGAGACCCGGCTCCAGGAGTGGATCGCGCTCCGCCGCGCACGCGTGCAGCCGGGAAGAACCAGAAGGGGTGCTCTGACGGTACAGGATCACCCCGAAAGGTGCACGGCTCACGATGATGAGAATGGATCACGCCGGCCACGGGCGCGGCAACGAGGATGGCCCCTTCGAGCCCGACTGCGGTTGCCGGGGAACGGCGCTGGAACGGGAGTGCGCCAGTGCCGGATGCGGGTTCTGCAGCCGATCCCCATGGGGCAGATCAAGCACCCTCGACGGCCCGCACTGCGAGTTCGAGTCCGACAAGTTCGACTCGCACGCCCGCATCACCTGCAACCTCGATGGGGACGAGATCGCGGCCTCGGTGGACGTACTGCACCTCAACGAGCTCACCGCGCGGCTCAACAGCCTCCCGCCGGAGGAGTATATCCGGGACCGGGATTTCATCCGGCAGACCTGGTAGGCCGAGAGGATTCCGCGGCACGCGGTAAAGCAGGGTTTTGCGTGCCGCGAAACGCGATGGTCCAACGATCCACCCATCACCCAAATGCCGTGCGCTCGCGCACGGTCCACGCGCGGCTGCTCGCCGGAACAAAGGCAGCCGCCGTGCACGGTCCCGGTGCGCTGACCCGCTAGGGTAAGGAAACGCGGCACGCGCAATCCGACGCCACACCGCCGGGCGTACGCCGCCCGTGGACCGCTAGGGTAAGGAAACACGGCACGCGGAACCCCGACGCGAAGCTGGAGCAAACGGGAAGCCCGCCGCGGAGCCGCTAGGGTAAGGAATCGCGGCACGTGAAATCGCCGCGCACCGTCAACAGGGGGCGGGGCCGGCGTGCACGCCGGCCCCGCCGCCAGCCCTCCCCGCATCAGAAGGCCCGCCGCCAAACCACCGCCCGCGCTCCCGCCGGGCCACAGGAAAAAAGATACGCGTGCCGGTCCCGGGGGGGTGCGTGCGGGGTAAAACACCCACGAACATCCCTGCCGGCCTGTCTCCGTGATCCCCCGAAATGCAGACGCCCACGCCCGCCAAACGCCCCGGACGGAAGAAGGTTCCGACCGGGCGGCGGTATAGCGAGCGGATCGTCTTCCGGGTCCGCCCGGCCCAGTACGCGCGGTTGCGGCGGCGTGCCGAAGAGCTGGGGCTGAACGCGAACGACTACGCCCGCGATCGTGCGCTCGGGCGCGTTCGGGCGACCCGCGCTCAACGAAGGCTCGCGAGCGAGGGCGCCGCCGCACTCGCCGATCTCTCCGGCTTCGTGGAGTTCGCGCAGGCTCTCCTCCCGCACCTCGAAACCCACTTCGGCCCGGCGGACGAGCTGGGGCAGGTGATCCGCCGCGCGCAGAAGAGGTTCCCTGATCCTGCCGGGCTCGTGCGGGAGCTGCGGACGCTCATCGAGCAGGCCGTGGCGCCGTGATCGCCCGCACCGCGCATGCGCTCCGATTTTCCAACAGCGCGATGTACCTGGAGTGCGACAAGGCGGAGCGGGATCGGAGCAGGGCCGCGTGGTGGTCGACCTACAACCTGCCGACCAGCAGCATCCCCTCCGCTGCCCGCTGGATGGACCGCACCGCGGAGCGCAACCGGATGGTGCAGCGCCCGGCCTACCTCCTGTTTGTCGCCGTCGGGCCCCAGGAGCAAGCGACCCACGCGCGCATGCGCCTGGTCGCGGAGCGCCTGCTCGCGCGCCTCGGCCTGCAGGAGCACCAGGCGCTTGTGGTCGGGCACGAGGATCGGTCTCACCCCCACTTCCACATCGCCGTCAATCGCGTGCATCCCGTCACCGGGCTCGCCTGGGACACGACCCGTGACTGGCCGCGCATCGAAGAGGCGCTCCGGGCGATCGAGGCCGAGCTCGGCTTTCAGCCGACCCCGGGGCGCCTCGCGCCGACTCCGGACGGCCGCTGGTGCGACAACGCCCGCGCAATGCCCGTCGGGGCACGGCGCTTCGAGCTGCGCGAAGAGCAGAAAGCCGCGGCCGCGCGCGCGTCGGGCAGCAGCTACTCTCCCCGGCCCTCCTTTCTGCGCTTTGCGCGGGATCACTTCGGGCCGGACGTACGAACCGCGCGAAGCTGGGCGGAGCTGGAGCAGGCGGCCGGCCGGCATGGGCTGGCGCTGATCCAGAGGGAACGCGGACTCGTCGTCACCAACGGTTCACACTTCGCCGCAATCAGCCGCGTCACGAGCGGCGCGTCGCTGGGGCGGCTCACCCGAGACTACGGAGAGGATTATGTCCAGTACCTCGCGCGGGGGCGCGGAGCACCGGGAAGAGATGCTGCTGCCGCTGGAGCAGAGCCCGGAACCCCGGGCGGCCACGCCGGAGCGGAGCCCGCCGCCGGCGCGGGAGGAGCGGCGCCCGCGTACTCCGCGCGTGCAGCAGCCGAGCCCGGAGCAATGGGCGGAGGAGGCGATCCGGCAGGTACAGCTGCGGCAGGGCGAGATCACGGAGAGCTGGGGAACGGCGGCGGACCTGCTGACGCGCCAGATCCAGGCCGGGATCGCACGCCTTTCGGAGATGAGCGAGCGCACGCTGGCAAGGCTGCAGGGCGCGCAGGACGAGATGGAAGCGACCGTCACGACGCTCGTCCAGCAGTTGGGCGAGCTGCTGGCCCATGTGAAGGAGACGGTGGAATCGCAGACGAAGGCGCTCCAGGCGACCATCGAGAGCCAGGGGGAGGCCATGGCGGAGAGCGCCCGGGAAGCCACGGCGAACATCGCGGTGGCGCGCCACGAGCTCTCGCTTTCGGTGGCGGAACTCGAACGCAAGAGCTTCCGCCACGGGATCACGCTCGGAGCGGGCATGGCGATCCTCATGCTCCTGGCGGCGCGGCTCCTCTTCCCGTTCTGGGGGATGCAGCGCCCGGACGTGGAGGCATGGAACCGCGGGACAAGGCTGCTGGAAGCGTACGAGGCGGCGACGCCGCAGCAGCAGCAGACCCTGCTCCGCACTCTGGGCTGGAACCGGATGCCGGGCGCGCCGCCCATCCAGTCTTCGACGTCGAGCGCGCGCCCGGCGGATGGGCGGTGATCCACACGCCCGACGCACGTCGCTGGGTGCTCGCGCGCGAGGGCTCCGCCCGGCGGCTCGCGGCGGCGGGCGGAGCGGGCGGCCCGCGCCGGGCCGAGCGCGTCCTGCGCCGGCTCGACCGGGAGACGAGCCGCACGTCCCATCGCAGGCTGATCGAGCTCCGCGCCGCCGACGACCTCCTCGACGCCGCGGCTGCGGGATGCTTCGTGGATCCCGTCGGCGCCACGGACCTGGTCCGCTGGAACCACCTCCGCCGGCTCGCCGGCGAGACGGAGCAGGAGCTCGCGCGCGGCCCGGCGGCGTTCGGTTCGCTCCGGGTGGCTGCCGAAGCACCCGCGCTTTGGTCGGAGCTCGCGGAGCCGCGACACCAGCACGTCCCCGCCTGGACTCGCTTCGAGAACGCGGTCCGCGTGTGGGCCGACGTCCAGAACGGAAGCCCGTGGATACCGCCGGACCGCTACCCACCGCCGGCTGAGCCCCCGGCGGCCCACCCGGCACGCCGTCCGGAGACCGAGCGGCCGCCGGCGCCGCAAGCCGCCCCCACGACGCCGGCATCGCCGCGGCCGCCGACGCCCCGCACGCGGCTCCAGGACCGTGGGCCCGCCCGCTGATCGGGTGCGGTTGACCCACGTGCCGCCCGAACACTCTACATCCCTCGGATC
>DASTNU010000238.1:0-5529 GCA_035720605.1 Longimicrobium sp.
AGCCCCATGGTGGCCATCACCAGGAAGACGGCGTACAGCCCGGCGGTGAGGTCGAGCTCCTTGTACGCGTAGAGCGGGATGTAGATGATGTCCGCCACGATCCAGAAGTACCAGTTCTCCACCTTCTTGCGGTTCAGCAGCCACTGCGCGCACAGCGAGATGCTGGTGGTGAGCGCGTCGAAGAACGATGCGCTCCCCCCGGCGTGCCGCAGCGTCATCCACAGCAACAGCGTGAGCGCCGCGCCGCCCGCGAGCACCGCCAGCAGCTCGGAGCGGTCCGTCCGCGAGATGCGGAGCCGCGAGCGGTGCTCGCCGCCGTGCAGCCACAGGTACCAGCCGATGAGGGCGAGGACGAAGTAGACCACCTGCAGCCCCGCGTCCGCGTACAGCCGCGCCTGGAAGAAGACGACGCAGAAGAGCGAGACGGTCGCCAGGGTGACGGGAAAGTTCCAGATGCTCTCACGCACGGTGAGCCAGACGCACACGGCGCCCGTCACCACCCCCGCCGCCTCCGGCCAGGTGCTGATCCCCAGCCGCACGCCGATGCTGGCGAGCACCGTGACCGCGATGGTGAGCGCCGCCAGCACTGCCGTCTCGCGCCGTTGGGACGAGGTCATTCGGATGAGGAGATGGATGAGGGTGGGGTGCGCGGCGACGTTCCGGGCGATGAGGTTGCCGGCCGGCGCTCCGTCCTGTCAAGGCAGCCCTCATCCGCGGCCGCCCCTGAGCGAGTGAAATTCGCCGCTGGGACTTCGCAAAGTCCGCCCGCGCGGACTCGGCGGCCCAGCTCTCTACGCAACCAAGGATCACCGCGTTGAATCCGCATCGGCAACCCCGTTTGTGGTTCATGCAGTTGAAGCCCCGCGCAGTTTGCGGGGCTTTCCGCGGTGGTTGCGGCGGGTTCACCCGCTCCGTCGCGATGGCCGCCCGGGCCGGGGGCAGGCCGCTACGTGCCGCGGGCGTGCAGCCGCACTATGTTGTCCGCACTTTCGCACTCTCGCACTCTCGCACCTTCGCACTCGCAGTCATGAGCGACACGCTGGCGGCCACCAACCCGGGCGAAGACTCCACCACCGGCCCCGCGGCCGAAGGCAAGGCGGCGTGGACGGAGCGCGCGGTGGCGCCCGTCATCGGCAAGCACCCCGAGAGGCGTCCACGCTTCGAATCCACCAGCGGCGTGGAGGTAGAGCGCGTCTACGCGCCGGAGGACGTGGCGGATCTCGGCTACGCGCGCGACCTGGGGTGGCCGGGGGAGTTCCCGTTCACGCGCGGCATCCAGCCCACGATGTACCGGGGCCGCTTCTGGACCATGCGCCAGTATGCGGGCTTCGGCACGGCGGAGGAGACCAACACGCGCTTCAAGCTGCTGCTGGAGGCGGGGCAGACCGGGCTCAGCACCGCCTTCGACCTGCCCACGCAGATGGGCTACGACAGCGACCACGCCATGGCGCAGGGCGAGGTGGGGCGCGTGGGCGTGGCCATCGACTCGCTGGCGGACATGCGCAAGCTCCTGGCGGGGATTCCGCTGGACCAGGTCAGCACGTCGATGACCATCAACGCCACCGCGTCCATCCTGCTGGCGTTCTACGTCGCCGTGGCGGACGAGCGGGGGATCGACCGGCGGAAGCTGTCGGGGACCATCCAGAACGACATCCTCAAGGAGTACATCGCCCGCGGGACGTACGTCTTTCCCGTGGAGCCCTCGCTGCGGCTGATCACCGACATCTTCGCCTTCTGCAACGCCGAGGTGCCGCGGTGGAATACCATCTCCATCAGCGGCTACCACATCCGCGAGGCGGGCGCCACGGCCGCGCAGGAGGTGGCGTTCACCTTTGCCAACGCGATGGAGTACGTGAAGCGCGCGCTGGACGCGGGGCTGCCCATCGACCGGTTCGCGCCGCGCCTTTCCTTCTTCTTCGCCAGCCACAACGACCTGTTCGAGGAGGCGGCCAAGTTCCGCGCCGCGCGCCGCCTGTACGCGCGGCTGATGCGCGAGCGCTGGGGCGCCGGCGACGACGGCGCGAAGCTGCGCTTCCACACCCAGACCGGCGGGGTGACGCTCCAGGCGCAGCAGCCGCTGAACAACGTCGTCCGGGTGACGGTGCAGGCGCTGGCGGCGGCGCTGGGCGGCACGCAGAGCCTGCACACCAACGGCTACGACGAGGCGCTCAGCCTTCCCACCGCGCAGGCGGCCACGCTGGCGCTGCGGACGCAGCAAGTGCTGGCGTACGAGAGCGGCGTGGGCGATACGGTCGATCCGCTCGCGGGCAGCTACTACGTGGAGGCGCTGACGACCGCGCTGGAGGAGAAGGCGCGCGCCTACCTGGACCGCATCGACGAGCTGGGCGGCGCGTCGGAGGCCATCGCGTACATGCAGGAGGAGATTCACCGCGCGGCGTACGAGCACCAGATCGCGGTGGAGCGCGGGGACAAGACCATCGTGGGGGTGAACCGCTTTCCGAGCGCGGAGCCGGAGAAGCTGGACCTGGCCCAGCCGGACTTCAGCGCGCTGGAGCAGTCGCAGCGCGCGCAGCTGGCCCGCGTCCGCGCGGAGCGCGACGATTCCGAGGTGCGCGCGCGGCTGGAGGCGATCCGCGCCGCCGCCCGCGGCGCCGACAACCTGATGCCGCGCATCATCGACGCCGTCAAGGCGATGGTGACCCTGGGCGAGATCAGCGACGCCCTCCGCGCCGAGTGGGGCACCTACCGGCCGGCGTAGGTTCGACGCGACCCGACAGGTGAGCAGAGGAGCCCCGTCGAAGCCGGCGGGGCTCTCTTCACTGGCTTCTGTCGCGTGGGCGAGGGACGCGCTGCGGGTGTCACGAAGGCGACACGGCCGGCAGCCGCGGTGGGCACGGCGGTGTGACGACCCTGGTTCTCACGCTCGCGTCGGCGTGCCGCCTGATGCTGTCCAGGCGCGGCGCGTACCAGCTGCTGTACTCGGAGAGCAGCTGGCGCAATGCGGGGCTGTGCTCGAAGGTGTCGGAGATCCACCGGTCCCAGGCGTCGGGTTCGTTCCAGTTCTCTCTGAATACGGTGCTCTGGCTGCCGACGATGTCGAGCACGTCCAGGAACAGCATGCCGGCGGCCCGGACCTCCGTGTATAGCGAGTCCCCGCGCTCCAGGGGCTTGCACTCGTAGAAGTATCCGTACAGGTGGGGCCGTTCGACCATCAGGCGGTCCAGGTTGCTGACGTGCGTCAGCATGGCGTGCTGCACGCTGTTGCGCACCGACTTGGCGTTGTGGTTCAGCGAGTTCCAGACGCCGTAGAAGCCCAGCATTGCGATGCAGAGATTGGCCGAGAGCAGAACGAGGTGCCAAAACTTGTACCGCAGGTCCGGGGTGCTCGCCGATGGCCGGATGCGCTCCTTCTGGTCCTTCGGAGCATTGTCGTCAGCAGGCCTCATGAATCCCTCCCCATGCTGGAGATGAAGCAGGCGCGGACATCGCGAAGGCCCTGGTGCAGACCACTCCCGTCCGCGGGGTGGGTGGCGCGGCCAGGCAGGGGCCGGCAGGTGCTTTCAGCGCTCCGCCCCCTTCTCTCTGATCCTCGTGGGGTAGCGGGAAAAGATCCATCATCCCGCCCCGAGGATCGGGCCCCCGATCACGATGCGCGGCCTGTCCGTGTCTCACAAGGAAACATCGAGGTCCACCGCGGATTTCGGGTAGAGGATCGGGATCTCATATCACCTGAAGACGGAGGCGCGGAGAGAAGTGGCTTCTCTCCGCGCCCCGGCGTTCTCGACACGAGACGCCTTCTTAGTCCGCCAGCTGCTTGAGGAGGTAGGTGTAGATGACGGCGTACATGCGCGCGCGCTGCTCGCTGGTGACGCCGGCGCCGTGGCCGCCCTCGGTGTTCTCGAAGTAGTAGACGGGGTAGCCGATCGACTCCATCTTCGCGGCCATCTTGCGTGCGTGGCCGGGATGCACGCGGTCGTCGCGGGTGGTGGTAAAGAACAGCACCCGCGGGTAGCGCTGTCCCGGGCGCACGTTCTGGTACGGCGAGTAGCGGCTGATGTACGCCCACTCCGCGGGAATGTCCGGGTTGCCGTACTCCGCCATCCAGCTGGCGCCCGCGAGCAGATGGTTGTAGCGGCGCATGTCCAGCAGCGGCACCGTCGCGACCACGGCGTTGAAGAGCTCCGGGCGCTGGGTGAACGCCACGCCCACCAGCAGCCCGCCGTTGCTCCCGCCCATGATCCCCAGCCGGCGGGGCGAGGTGATGCGCCGCGCGATCAGGTCTTCCGCCACGGCGATGAAGTCGTCGAACACCCGCTGGCGGTTCTCCTTGAGGCCGGCGCGGTGCCACGCCGGCCCGAACTCGCCGCCGCCGCGGATGTTGGCCAGCACGTACACGCCGCCGCGCTCCAGCCACGCCGAGCCGATGGTGGCGCTGTACGCCGGCGTCTCGGCGGACTCGAAGCCGCCGTACCCGTACAGCAGCGTGGGATTGTTCCCGTCCATCGCCACGTTCTGCCGGCGCACCACGAAGTAGGGGATGCGCGTCCCGTCCACCGACGCCGCCTCGAACTGCTCCACCGTCAGCCCCGACGCGTCGAACATCGCCGGCAGCCGCGCCACCTCTCGCACGCGGCCGTTCTCGTCCGACAGGTAGAGCGTGGTGGGCTGGGTAAAGCCGGCGAAGGTGAAGAAGAAGCGGTTGTCGTGCGAGGTCACGTCCGTCACGTTCATGCTCCCCACGCCGGGCGCGGGCACCGTCTCGCCCGCCCAGCGGCCGTCGCGCAGGGCAAAGCGGCGCAGCTCGCCGCGCACGTTGTTCAGCATGCTCACCAGCAGGTAGTCGCGCGTGGTGCTGACGCCCAGGATGGTGGAGCGCTCCCCCGGCTGCACCACCACCTGGAAGTCGCGCCCGCCGGCCAGAAAGCGGTCCATGGGGATGGCGACGAGCGATCCGGCCGGGTAGGTGCGGCCCCCCGCCTCCCACGGCGAGCGCAGGTAGACGGCGAGCTGGTCGCGCACCAGGTACTGGTCGGAATCCAGCGGCAGGTCCAGCTTCACCAGGCTGTCGCCCTGCAGCAGGTGGATGGTGGATTCGAAGAAGCTGGGGCGATGGGAGACGAGGTGGTAGGTGCGGTCGGCCGTGCGCTGGCTCCACGTCCAGACGCCCATGTCGGTGGCGGGGATCTCGATGAGGATCGGCGCCAGGGCGGGCGCCGCCCCGCGCCGCCACAGGCGTACCGTGCGGGCGTATCCGGAGGTGGTCATGCTCCCGTCGTTGCTCACCACCTGCCGGGCGATCAGCAGGGTGTTCGCGTCGCGCCAGGCGACGCTCTGCTTGCCCTCGGGAAGGAAGAAGCCATCCTCGACGAAGCGTTTGGCCGCCGTGTCGAACTCGCGGATCTCCACCGCGTCGGCTCCGCCGCGCGACAGGCGCACCAGGCACAGCCGGTTCTCCGGCTCCAGGCAGGTGACGCCGCTCCACGACCAGTTCAGCCCCTCCGCGCCGGCCAGCGAGTCCACGTCCAGCACCGTCTCCCAGGCGGGATTCCCGCCCAGGTAAGACTGCCA
>DASTNU010000239.1:0-7936 GCA_035720605.1 Longimicrobium sp.
GAGCACACGAGGTCCCCGCCGTCCACCAGGTACAGCTCCATCGTGCGTTCACCGGGGTCCATCTCGTACTCCCGGGAGCGCACCTGGTCGGCCGCGTACTTTTCGGTCGCCATTCCCCGCTCAGCCTCGGCAGGTGCCGCAGGCCCGCACGATGGCGGCGCCCTCGATGAGCGGCGGCTGGCCGGCGGCGGCGACCAGCTCCGCGACGCCGGACGCCCTGGCGCCCCAGCGGCGCACCACGCCCACGAACTGCTCCACGTCATGGCCGCGCATCGTCCACGCGGGATCGTTCCCGTCCTCCCCCAGGTCGGGCGTGCCGTTCTCGTCGAGCTTGATCGAGCAATGGTAGAGCTCGTGGTCGACGAGCGCGCCGAACGTGGGATCGTCCATCGCCGCGGCGGAGGGAGCGTCAACGGTGATCAGGAAGTCCGGTAGCGCGCCGTCGTTCCACTGCCGCAACTGCTGCAGGCTCATCCCCTGCGCCCACTTGTCGCCAGCCGTGCGGATCAACCTGGCCTCCGCCCAGATCTCGCGGCCGTTCTTCGCCTTCGGGACGTTCGTCCAGACGAAGAGGATTGAGGCGAGCCGCAGGTGGCCATGCTCCGCGTTGAACAGCGGCCCGTCGTCGTCCAGGAAGCAGGTACGCGCCCACTCGCCCAGCTCCGGCGACGGGATAAATGACGCGGCCGCGTCTCCCGGCCCGTCCACCGCAAAGCGCAGTTCCAGCGGGGGCGACGGCCGCGAGAGCGTGGGCGCGGTGTTGGGCAGAGCCTTCATCTCATCCCCTCCAGGTCGCGGAGCAGTTGCTCGACGCCGATGGCCTGGGCCTCTGCGTTCGTCGTCGTCTCCGAGATCGCCGCGGCCGCCCGCACGAACTGCGGCAGCTGCTTCGCCGGCAGCATCATCTCCTCGCGGGACGTCATCTGCTTGAGTGTGCGGTTAATCATCCCGAGCATGCCGATCGTGGCCTCGGTCGCCGCGGCCGCAAGGCGCTGCTGCCGGTTCAGGTACGCGTCCACCTTCGCCTTGTGGGCGTCCTCTGCCCGACGCCGTTCCTCCAGCACCTGCGCCGCATCCCACTTCGCGGCCCGGTCGCGCCAGGTGTACTGGGCCGCCCACACTTCCCAGTGCGAAGGAATTTTGCGCGCCCCCGTTTCACCCCCGTTTCCCCCCTGTTCCCGGCGGCGGCTTTTCTCGCGTCCTTTGGGCGCCTTGCCGTACTTTGCCCTGTACGCCGCGACGGCGGCCGACATTGAGCGGGTCGGTCCGAGCTCGCGGTAAACCTCGAATGCAGCAAACGCCCGCGAGGTCTCCCCCTGCAGGCGGTCCCATGCGCTCGCCGCGGGGGCGCTCGGCTCCATGCTCCGTGTCGCGTCGCTGCGATCAGCAGCCGAGGCCCTGGAGCGCGGCGGTGTGGTTCCTCACCACCTCCCGCATCCAGGGCCCCACCTCGTCGCGGCCAAGGTGTCGCGCGAACTGCAGCTCCGTGATGTCCCACTTCTGGTCGTTCATCTCGCCCTTGACGCGGTGGAGCGTCCACGCCTCGTAGTGCGTGAAACACGTCGCCTCGGACACGGGCAGCTTCCACGTCAGCAGGGAGAGGGCGACGAAGGCCAGCCCGGTGCGCACCTGCATCTCCGTCAGCGGATACGGGCCGTAGCGGTGGCCCTGCGCGGCGTCGGCCATTCCCGCGAACGCGAAGCCGACCGAGCCGGTGTTGAAGCCGCCGGTGTGCGCCGCGTACCGCCGCGCGATGCGGCCCATGTTGAAGGCGACGCGGTTGCTGCCCAGCACCACGGCGCCGTCCGGCTGATTGAACACGAAGTGGTAGTGCCGCAGGTCGATGGGGTTGGCCCGGGGTCCGCCGCCCGTCCAATGCAGGATTCCCCTCAGCGGCGCCGCCGGCAGGGAGGCGAGCGAGGGGATCAGGCGGCGCCACGCGTCGACCGTCTCCCGCGTGAGCATCGGATAGGAGACGGCGCGATCCGGCACGGGGTGCGCGCTCACAACTCCCCCCTGCGTTCACCGCGCGGCGCGAAACTCAGCGCGGCCTCGACGCGCTTCGACGCGGCCACGAGGGCGGGCGCGGCCGCGGGGTGAACGAGCCCCGGTGTGCTGAGCACCGCTGCCGCGGCGGCCGCGCGCATCGCCTCCACCTTGGCCGTGGGCGCCACCTGGCCGCGGATGAACCAGCCCATCACCGTGGGCAGCACGGCTACCAGGGCGAAGCCGAGGAGCTGCCATGCGGCCGCTTGCTCGAGGTTCACCCGGTCGTACGCCTGCAGGACGCCCACGATGGCGATCACGAGGCCGGTGCCGGCGCCGCCGGTCGCCAGGGCGGGCTCGCGCTGGAACAGCGTGAGCGGGGCCGGAGGGGGCGGTGGAGTGGGAAGGCTTGCCTGCATGGGGAGCTCCTGGTTCGCGGTGGGCTGGGGAAAACACGAAAAGGGGCCGAACCCGCCACGCCACCGTGTTTGGTGGAGTGCGGGTTCGGCCCGGCGGGCATACGAACGGTTACAGTCGGCGGCGCGCGCGCAGCCGCGCAGGGAAAAAGTTTACCGCCCGGTCGGTGGCGCGTCAACGCTCGCGGCGTGCGAACCGATCTCCGCCGCCCCCGGCCGGAGGACCCCGACCAGACGCTCGTCGTCGTCGAAGATCAGCTCGTCCCCCGCGCGGATAGCGTGGTCGGGTTGATCGCGCTGAGCGACCATGCGCCGCAGCCCCAGCCTGTCGATGAATGCCCGCACGGCGTCCAGCGCGGCGCGGCCTTTCTTCCGCGGCGCGGGAGGCGTGTTCATTGCCGCCTCGCACGACCGCGCCGGCCGCTGTTGCCCCGTTGCCGATCAGCCAGGGCGAGATCGTGCTCGCGCTCCACGTCGAACGGTTCCGTCGGCTCGAGCTCCCGGATGCGGGCCAGGACCTGGAGCGCAAAGGCCGCGTCGCGCACGAGCCGGTCCCACCCCTCCTGCGTGGACAGGTAACGGTGGATGACCTTCTGATCGCCGTCGATCCTCATCTGCCACGCAAGGCGCCTCATCGTGGGGAACAGGCGCCGGACGAAGTAGATCATCGCCGCATGCTGCCGCGTAGGCTGGGGCTGGTCCCGCGCCGGCGCGGGCGGCTCCGGCCCCTCGTCGCCGGCGTCCTCGGGCGGCGCGGCGAAGCGCGGCGGCTGGAAGCCCACGTAGCTCCGAGAGGTGCGGCGCTTCGCGAAGAGCGTCCCGGCTTCCACACCGTTGCCCGCCTTGTGCTGCCCGAACTGCACCTCGTGGTCGTCGGACAGGCGGCGCAGGCCGTAGAAATCGAATCCGCCGGCGTGGCGGTGGAACGGCGTGCAAGCATGGCCTTCCGCCGCTTCGTGCAGCTCTCGGATGTGCGTCATCTCCTTGAGCAGCGAGCGAAGATCCTCCTCCTCGATCTCGATGAGCTGGTCCCCAAGCGGGACGGTGGTCCGCAGCATGGGAGTCTACTCCTCCAGCAGATGGCGGTGATTGCCCGTCGGCTCGGGGACCGGGCGCACGAGCGGGAACGGGTAAGCGAGCGCGGCGAGGTCTCGAGCTATCGCCTCCGCGACCGTCGCCACCATCCACGTTTCCGCGCAGGCCTCTTTCGCCCGCAGGTACTCTGGGTCCCGGCCAGCAGCCGCCTCGGCGGCTGTGGGGCTGTGCGGGTGCTTGCCCCGCTCTCCGCTCATGTACTCGAGAGTGACCCGCATGCGCGTCCGGACCTGGAGCACTTCCGCCGCGGTCGCCTGCCGACGCGCCCGTGCGGCGAACAACTCGGCGGTGAAGGCGTCTTCCCGGACCTGGTCCGGTGTGGGCCCTTCACCGACCAGGAGCGCGAGCGTGCGCATGCTGAAGAGGTCCTCCAGCGTCACGTCGGCCAGTTGACCGTTCACCAGCTGCAGCGCCGTTGCTGAAGTGGGCACGGCTGCCTCCCATTCGCTTGCCGGCGGCGGCGTTCCCGTGTACGTTCGACGCGGGCGATCCGGGCGACCGGGGTTGTCTGTCGGGGAACGGGCGCCGGCTCTCTTGGCGGGGGGTCCAGGCGTCCGTTCCATTTTCACCCCTCTTGTCTTGCGTGAGGAGTTACCGCTAAGTTAGCGGTAACGGACGCTTACCGCAAGGCTGACGGTAACGAATTTTTCCCACGCTGCCCATCACCCCCTCCTGGCGAGAGGCTGCGCATGCCCGTGACGTTCCGAGAGGCGATGGAGAAGCTGGGGGCGGCGGTGACCAACACCGATCTCGTCCAGCGCTTCGGCTGGAAGCTCTGGCAGTTGCGACAGTCGCGGCAGCGAGTCGGGAAGCCGACGCGTCCCATCCTCCAGGGCCCGCCGGGATGGGAGAGCGCCTTGCTGCAGGTCGCCCGGGAGCGACGCGACGCGATGGCCAAGCTGGTCGAGGAGCTGGAGGAGGCCGCGGCCGCGGGGCAGGGCGGGACGGCGTCGAAAAGCTGATCCACTCTTTCGGGCGAGCGAAACACCGGCCGCGGGGGGCTCCCCGGCGGCCGGTGCCGTTTTTGATTCGGCCACATGCGGGAATCAATCGCTACCCCGCAACGCGCCGGCGTCCGTGATCACCGGCGTGCCGCGGCCGATCATCAGGAGCTCGGGGCGGGGAAGCGGCGCGCGCTCCCATGCCGGCTCCCACGTGGCTAGCGCCTCGTCCTGGGGGACGGCGACGACGCGGCCCGCGGCGACGTGGCGGAGCACACGCTCGAAGAGGCGGACGCCCATGGGCCGCAGCTCCCGACGCCAGAGCGTACGCGCATCATCCTCGCGACGGACGAAGCACCAGTCCTGCGCAGCGACGGGCCCGGCGTCGACGTTCTCCGAGAGCCAGAACACGGTCCCTCCGGCGACCCGCTCGCCCATGTGCACCGTCCAGCGCACGGCGTCGCGGCCGCGGTGGAGGGGGAGAAGCGACGGGTGATAGCCGAGGGCGCCGAGCCGTGCGCGCAGGCGCGTCTGCCGGCCGAGGTACTCGTGGGAGTGGGCGGCGAGGATGAGGTCGGTGCCCTCTGGGATCGCACCCGCGCGCAGCGCCCCCGGCGGGATCCACGGCACGCGCTGCAGCTCCGCGGCGGCGCGCAGGCGGTCATACCCGCCTGGCCCGGAACCTTCGGCGGGGGCGGCGACCGCTACCACCTCGTGGCCAAGGCGCAGGCAGAGAGCGAGCACGTCGGCGCCGAACGACCGCTGGCCGGCGATGAGCACTCGCATGCTCACGCCCCCACGTAGCGGAAGCCCTGCACAGCGCGGAAGTGGCCGCCGTACCCCGTCGCGCCATCGTGCGCGCGCCCCTGGCGCAGCCGGCTCCTCCGAACGCTCGCCGCGCTCCGCCGCTTGTTGTCGCCGAACAGGTTGGCGCTGACCTGCCGCCACTTCGGGTCCCGGCGGAGGGCAGCCGCCAGGCCGGGGTGCGACGTGTGGAACAAGGTGCGCAGCTTCAGGCCGTATCGGTTGTGCCCCTCCAGCCACCGCTGACTCACCGCGTTCAGGAAGCGCATGCCGACGCCGGCGCCCTGCCACTCGGGCATCACCACGAGACGGCAGGCGCGCGCGTCACGGAGGCCCGCCGTGGTGCTCACCGCCACGTGCGCGACCAGCTCGCCGTCGACGGTGGCCACGTAGTTGGTCGCTGCGATCATCCTCGGCAGCTTCAGATAGTGATGCGGTTCAAAGCGCGGCCAGTAACGCCAGTCCGTCTCCCAAAGCTCGACGTCGATCGGCGGCCGTCGCCAAAGCCCCCTCCCGCGCTGGAAGGCTCCCGTCGCGGTGTCGAAGACCCAGTCCGGCTCCAGCCAGTCGATGATGTCGTAGTGACAGGAGAGCAGCACGCACTTGCCGCCCGTCCGGCGCCACGCCTTCTGGAAGGCGAGCGCTCCCACCTTCGCGATCTGCCTGTCCACGACGCTGGTGAACTCATCCACCACCACCCGCTCCGGCGCGTCGCAGACGATTCGAGCCAGGTCCGCGCGGAAGCGCTCCCCGTTGGAGAGGACAGCATACGGGCGAAGCCAGGTGGGCACGGAGCCCAGCCCCACCGCCGCGAGCGCACCGGTCACCGCGTTGAAGTCCCCGTCCGGCGCGATGCAGTCCACGATCGGCCTGTCGGGTTCCCAGCCGCTCGGCTCGTAGAACGCCTCGGCGCCGAGCAGCTGCCGCCCCATGCTGGTCTTTCCGCTCCCGCTGGGGCCCACCACGAGGCCGACCTGCCACTCGCCATCGTCGATGGCCAGCTCCGCGTCCAGCGAGAAGTCAGCGCCGGTGTCGACGTTGAAGAGGCTTTTGACGCGGGCGGCGCGGTAGCTGGTGAAGTCGGAGCACCGGTTCCGCACCTCGATCCTCATGTGCTCACCACCTTGCACGTGTAGCCGGCCGCGGTGAGCTCCTCGTACACCCGCTGCTGCTCCGCCTCGTCCGTGCAGAGCACCACCACGGCGTATTGCTCCCGGTACGCCCCGCCGTCGTCGTCGTCCGGGGGCGGCGGCGGCGGGGCGGGGATGCAGTCCTTCAGCAGCTCGTCGATCTGTTCGGACGTGTAGCCCACCGGGGCCAGGTCCACGCCCGCGGCCCGGATCTCGTGGAGGAAGCTGGGAAGCTCGTCCGTCCACCCGCCGGCGATCGTCCAGTGGTTGCTCGCCACGACGTACGCGGCCGCCTCGGCGTCGCTCCGGAAGTAGTTGCCGCGCACGATCGGGATCATCCACTCGCCGTCGCTATCGCGCAGCTGGACGTTCAGCGGGGCGGACTTCCCCTCCGCCTTGTCGGCCTCGAGGCTTTCCAGCCGCCCGTGTCCGACGACCAGGCGGCCGCTGCGCTCGTCCAGCGCCGGCGGCTCCACGAGCCCGAACTGGTTGATGGATGAGCGGATGCCGGGGATGTCGTGCCCCTTCGGGTTCCGCGGCCAGCGAACGACTTCGGAAAGGGGCCGATACTCGATCCACAGGGTGCCAGGCGCCGGCGCCTGGACTTCGGGAGCGGCGGTCATGCGGCTTCGTGGGCGGGGGTGGGGCCGGCCGTGCTATCGATGGGCCGGTATTCCGTGATGTAGTGGCACTCCTTGCAGTGGACTACTTCGCACCCGGGCGCTCGCCGGGCGATGGCCGCGGCGAGCGCGTCCGGACCGCTGCCTTCCACCTCCCACACGCGGGTCCGCACGCAGGGCGTGTCGCCCACGCTGAGCGTCAGACCATGCTCCCCAGGAGGGAACGGGCTGGCGCGGTTGATCCGCGCGCGGCGGCCCGTACGCCCATGCTCGTCGCGCGGGGCTCCGCACACGCGCACGTTGGATGGCTGGGGAGGGTGGCGGCGTGGCTTCACGGTGGCGGCAGAAATGGAGACGGGCCCCGTCCCCGGCTGGTGGCCGGGGCTCGAGGCCCGTCGGGCGTTTCTGGCGTGTCGTCTAAGTTGAACGGAACCAGGATCGTAGGTCAAGGTGCCTTTCCTTGGGCATCCGGCCCAGGGGGTGATAGGGGGGGTCAGAGGTTCTCGTTATTTCAGCCGTAATAGCCGTGTCCAATCGCGGCGAACACGACATCGGAAAGGTCGTCCACTGGCGGCCAGAGGCCGTGCGCCTCCATGAACTCTCGTCGCAGGTTCGCCAGCTGCTGCGCGTCGGAGACGTCCCGCAGGACGGGTCGGTCGCGGAGCAGCTGCAGCAGCTGTGCGGCGAGCTCCTTGTCCAGTACAACGCAGGGCCTGCCCTTGCGCTCGGCCTCTGCCAGCTGGTGCACCAGCGCGAGGGCGCATGTCACGAGGTGGGCCGCCCGCGGCGCCGGACTGAGAAGGTCGCTCACTGCGCCGGCGCCGCCTCCGAAGTGACAGCGGCCATGGCCTCCTGGAGGTGGCGCTCCCGGACCCAGACCAGTTGCCACTCAGGGGGTGCCTGCTGCTCTCCGCTGGCGATCTTGGCGGGATCGAACCCGAGCT
>DASTNU010000240.1:0-11003 GCA_035720605.1 Longimicrobium sp.
GCGCGGCATCACCGTGCTCGCCGGCGAGCCGCTCGCGCGCATCGGATCGCTCCCCGCCGGACCCGCGGTGGATGCGGCGCGGCGCGCGGCCGTCCATCGCCTGCTGCTGGACGGCGATGCGGAGGGGTGGGAGGATCGGCTGGACGGGCCGTTCGCCGCGCTGGCGATCGACACGGCGAGCGGGACGGGCGCGATCGTCACGGACCTGTTCGCGTGGCTGACGGTGTTCGCCGCGGAGCTGCGCGGGGCGGATGGCCCGCTGGTGATCGGCACGCACGTGGACGCGGTGGCGGAGGCGGCGGGCGCGCGGGGGGAGATCGATCCCGTCTCCGCCGTGCAGCTGATGGGCTACCTGGCCATCTCCTATCCGCACACCCTCTATCCCGCCGTGCGGCAGGCGGCGCCGGGCTCCGTCCGCCGCTTCGGCGCGGGCGGGTGGATGGACGAGGGGCGCGCGTACTGGCGGCCGGAGGAGCACGATGGCTACGCGTCGCCGGACGAGGCGGCGGGGGCGCTGCGGGCGGCGCTGGTGGAGGACGTGCGGCTGGCGGTGGATGGCCACGAGCGCGTCGGCATGCTGCTGAGCGGCGGCGAGGACGCGCGCGCGGTGCTGGGCGCCATCCCGCGCGAGGTGGGAGTGCAGGCGTTCATCTACGGCGAGTCCGACAACCGCGAGATCCGCAGCGCCCGCCGGGTGGCGCGCGCGTACGGCGCGTCGCTGGCGTTCGCGCGCCGCCCGCCGGGACACGACCTCGCGCACTTCGAGCCGGTGGCGGCGATGATCGGCACGCAGCACGAGTTCATCGACGTGCACGGCTACGGCTTCCACGCCTCGCTGGGGCTGGACCGGCTCCCCGTCGTGCTCGGCGGCTACTCGTCCGACGCGCTGCTGAAGGGCGACAACGTGCGCCGCTGGGCCCGCCGCCGCATCGAGGCGGGCAAGGCGCCGGGCATCCGCTCCGCCAAGCCGCCCACGCTCCCCGGCGTCCGCGACGAGCTGCTGCGCGAGGCGGCGGAGCGGCGGACGGCGTTACGGCGGTGGGTGGCGGAGATCCGTCCGGCCTCCGCGGACGAGTGGGCGTTCATCTACCCCTTCTCCATGCGCAAGTACGCGGCGGTCTTTCACGGCAACCGGCGCCTCTTCCGCACGCACGAGCCGTTCATGTCCAGCGGGGTGGTGCGCGTGGCGGCTTCGGTGCCGCAGGCGTGGAAGCTGGACCGCGCCCTCTTCTTCCGCGCGATGCGGCCGCTGCTGGCGCGGTCGTGGTACGTGCCGCACACGCGCAACCGCCTGCCGTACTTTCCGCACGCCGTCAATGCCGTGGCCCGGCCGCTGCTGGGGCTGGCGCGCACCGCCCGCGCGCTGGCCACGGGAACGCTGAACGCGCCGCAGGAGTCGTGGCCGGTGTGGGAGGAGCTGGTGCGCATCCCGCTGATGGCGGAGAAGATGCGCGCGCACCCGCTGCGCGAGTCGCCCGTCGGCGTGGTGTTCGCGATGGAAGATCCGTCGCGCGCGATGGCGCGGTGGCCGGGGCTGAGCCAGCTGGTCGCGCTGCAGCTGGCGTATCTGACGCGCGGATGAGGGAGGGAACCCTGATCCCGCCGGCTCTCTCCCGGGCGGCTGAAGCCGCGGCAACGACGGCGGAAAGCCCCGCAAACTGCGCGGGGCTTCAACCACGCGAGGATCCCGCGGCAACGGTCCGCGCAGGCGGACTTCGTGATGTTGCAGCAGCGGTTTCAACCGCCGGGCGGGGGCCCCGGCGATGAAGGTGGTGATCCAGAACACCAGCCGCGTGTGGGGAGGCAACGAGAAGTGGCTCGCGACGCTGGCCGCCGGGCTGGCCGGCCGCGGGCACCAGGTCGTCGTCTCCTGCCGGCGCGGCGGCGTGGTCGCGCGGGAGCTCGCGCGGCGCGGCATCGCCACCACGGCGGTCCGCCCGGGGGCGTACGGCGACGTGCTGCGGGGGCTGCGGTTCGCGCGCTGGCTGCGGCGGGAGCGGCCGGATGCGCTGCTGCTGACGTCGTGGAAGGGCATCCCGTGGGGCGCGTGGGCGGGCCGTAGGGCAGGGGTGCCGCGGATCGTGGTGCGGCAGGGGATCGTGCGCGCGCTGCCGGATCGGGGACGGCACCCGCGGCCCTTCCGGCGCGGCGTGGACGCGCTGATCGTCAACTCCGCCGAGATCCGTGACGCGTGGCTGCGGTCCGCCCCCTGGTTCCCCGCGGACCGCGTGCATCTCGTGCTGAACGGGATCGGAGTGCCGCCGCCGCTGGCGCCGGAGGAGCGCGCGGCGCTGCGGTCGGAGCTCGGCCTGTCCCCCGGTGCGATCGTGATCGCGGGGGTGGGGCACGTGCAGCGCCGCAAGGGATTCGACCTGCTGCTGGGTGCGTTCGCTCGCGCGGGGATCGCGGACGGCGAGGTGCTGATCGTCGGCGGGGGGCCGGGGGCGGAGCTACTGCGCGCGCGGGCGGAGGCGCTGGGGATCGCGGAGCGGGTGCGCTGGGCCGGACCGCGGCCGGACGCGGCCCGCCTGCTCGGCGCCTGCGACGTCTTCGTGCTCAGCAGCCGCAACGAGGGGATGGCGAACGTGCTGCTGGAGGCGATGGCGGCCGGAGCCCCGGTGATCGCGACCGGCGTGGCCGGGGTGCGCGCCGCCGTGGGAGAACGGGGGGATCGTCCCTCGGCGGGGTGGATCGTACCGCCCGAGGACGCGGCGGCGCTCGCCGCCGCACTCGCGGAGGTGGCGGCCGGGGTGCGCACGGCGTCGCCGGGGGTGCGGGCGCGGGTGGAGGAGGCGGCGTGGCGGATACGGAACTGGTTCACGGTGGAGCGGATGATCGACGAGGCGGAAGCGGTGCTGCGGGGGGCGGCGTGAGGCCCCTCCCCCCGGCCCCCTCCCCCCGCAGACCGCGCGGGGAGAGGGGGAGGACTGCGGAGGTGCGCCGGCTCCGGGGCGGGTTGGCCGGCCTCCTGCCGCCCGCCGGGGGCCCCCTCCCCCCCAGCCCCCCTCCCCCGCTGCGCGGGAGAGGGGGGGGAATCCGGGTTCGGTGCGGGGAGCATCAATGGTGCAGCGAATTCGGCCGAGTAACGCCTCCCCCGGGGTTGGGGGAGGGGTCGCCGCCGAGCCGCGAGGAACGAGCGGCGGAGGTGGCGGGGGAGAGGGCCCCGCGGCGAAGCCGCGGCTGCCCGTGCGTCGAGGCGTGGATCCGCGCATGAGCGAGCTGCGCTACCCCTCGCGGCGGGTGTGCATCGTCCTGCTCACCGGGCTGGGAGACGTCATCCACGGGCTCCCCGTCGTCAACGCGCTCAAGGACGACGACCCGGAGCGGCACATCACCTGGGTGGCGGAGCCGATGCCGTCCGGCGCGCTCCTCCATCACCCGTCCGTGGACGAGATCGTCGTCTACCGGAAGAAGCGCGGGCTGCAGGGCGTGCGGGAGCTGCGGCGCGAGCTGGCCGGGCGCCGCTTCGACCTGGCGATCAACCTGAACGTGTACGTGAAGAGCGCGTGGCCCACGCTCCTCTCCCGCGCGCCGCACCGGCTGGGGTTCGGGCGCGACCGCGCGGCGGAGGGGACGTGGCTGGCGGCCAACCACCACCTGCCGCCCACGCCCCGCCAGCATACGCAGGACCTCTTCTTCGCCTTCCTGGACCACCTGGGTCTCGCGCGTCCGGACCCGCCGGAGTGGCGGCTGGGGTTCAGCGATGAGGAGCGGCGCGCGCAGGCGGAGTTCTTCGCGCCGCTGCGCGACCGGCCGGTGGCCGCGATCGTCGCGGCGTCTGCCAACTGGAAGAAGGACTGGTTCGCGGACCGCTACGCGCGCGTGGTGGATGCGCTGGAGCGCGACTTCGGCTACCGTACGCTGCTGGTCGGCGGGCCGGGCGAGCGGGAGCAGGCGACCGCGCGCGAGATCATGGAGCGCGCGGAGCACGAGCCGGTCTGGGCGCTGGGGGATTCGGTGCGGCGGCTGATGTGGCTGGTGGCGGGATCCGACCTGCTGATCGCGCCGGACACGGGGCCGGTGCACATCGCGCGGGCCGCCGGCGTGCCGGTGATCGGCCTGTTCGGCCACACGAACCCGTGGCGGGTGGGGCCGTACCGCGCGTGGCAGGAGCTGTGGATCGACCGCTACACCGATCCCGGCGAGCCGCCCGATCCATCGAACTTCACCGCCAAGCTGGGACGGATGGAGCGGATCACGCCGGAGGAGGTGCTGGAGCGCGTGCAGCGGGCGGCGCCGTACGTGGCGGCGAGGCGCGGCGGATGAGCGACTTCCTCATCTCCACCACGCGCCGCGCGGAGGGCGAGCTGCGGCGCGCGCTGGAGCGGTACCTGGCTCCCGTGGCCGCGTCGATCGAGGAGAGCCACGGGCCGTGGGGCTCGCTCGCGGTGGCGCGGGGGCCGCACGATCCGCCGGAAGTGCGGGTGGAGGACGGGGGATGGATCTCCGTCCTCGCCGGCGACCCGGTGGTGCGCATCGGGCCCGGGCCGCCGGCGCTGTCGCGCCTGGGCGGGCGGCGCCGTGCGGTACATCATCTCCTGCGCGGCGAGCCCGCGGCGGCGTGGGACGAGCGCGTCGACTCCGGCTTCGCGGCGCTGGCGATCGACGCGGAGCGCGGCGGGGGGATGATCGTCACGGACGCGGGATCGTTCGTCCCCGTCTTCGCCGCGCGGGGGGACGGGGGATGGATCGCCGGGACGCACCTGGACGCGGTGGCGCGCGCGGCGGGGAAGAACGACGCGATCGATCCCGTCTCCGCCGCGGACCTGCTGGTGAACCTCACCTGCACGTATCCGCACACCCTGTACGACGGCGTCGAGCAGCTTCCGCCCGCGGCCGCGATCCCGTTCCGCGTCGATGGGCCCGTCGGCGAGCCGCACGTCTACTGGCGGCCGGCGGAGGAGAACCCGTACGCATCGGTGCGCGACGCGGCGGCGGCGCTGCGGGAGGCGCTGGTGGAGCAGGTGGGCGCCATCTGCCGCGAGGTGCCGGAAGTTGCGCTGCTGCTGAGCGGCGGCGAAGATGCGCGCGCGGTGCTGGGGGCGGTGCCGGAGGGCGTCCGCGTGCGTGCGTTCGTCTACGCGGACTGGGAGAACCGCGAGGTGCGGGTGGCGCGCGCGGCGGCGCGGGCGTACGGCGCCCCGCTCACCTTCGGGCGGCGCGAGCCGGACCACTACGCGGACGGGCTGGAGGCGGTGGCGGGAATGATCGGCGGGCACAACCTGTTCATGGACGTGCACGGCTGGGGCTTCCACGAGCGTCTCGGGATCCGCGACTTTCCCGCGGTGCTCGGCGGATTGTCGTCGGACTCGTTCCTCAAGGCGCCCTACGTCCCCGGCGGGTCTGCGGGCGTCCGTCCCCTGCCGCCGGCCTCCGTCATCCGCCGCGACCTGCTGGAGCAGGTGGTGGCGCGGCGGCTGGCCTTTCGCCGCTGGCTGGCGGAGCTCCGTCCGGCGAGCGCGGCGGAGTGGGAGGTGCTGTGGCCGTTCACGCAGCGCGTGCATGGGGCGAACTTTCACGGCAACCGGCGGATGTTCGCCAGCCAGGAGCCGTACCACGCCAGCGCCGTCGTCCGCATCGCCGCGGCGGTGCCCGCGGAGTGGAAGCGACACCGCCGCCTCTTCCACGCGGCGATGAAGCCGCTCTTCCGCCGCTCGTGGGCTGTGCCGCACTCGCGCTGGCGCTATCCGTACTTCGGCGCGGCGGCCAACCTGCCGCTGGCGGCCGGCCTGCGCGTCACCCGCGGCGTACGCGCGCTGCTGGCGGGCGAGCTGAGCGTCCGGCATCATCCCTGGCCCAAGTGGCGCACGGTGGCGCGATCCGAAGCCGCGACGGCGAAGCTGCATCGCTACGCCCCGTGGGACGGGCCGTTGCGCGACGTCTTCACGGATGCCTCGGCCGACGCGGTAGTTGCCTCCATCCGCGGCGAGTGGCATCCGCTGCGGCAGCTCATCCTCCTCCAGCTCGGCTACCTGGGCCGGATGGCGGCGGACGAGTAGCGACGTTCGATGCCATGGATCATGCCCTTACAAGGAATTGCGCGGCGGCTCCCCCTCAGGATGACAGCTTCGGGTGTGAGGTTGATCAACGCCCTCACAGCGTTTCCGGGATGAACCTGTGGCTGCCGTTCTCTCCCGTGCTGTCATTCTGAGGTCGGCGCTCGCGTGATCCTCCCCTGCCTGGATGCATGCGCGCCGACCGAAGAATCTGGTGGCCGGAGTACACGGGCCCAGTCCGCGCGGCCGTGAAACCCGGCACGGGAGAGTCCCTGCACTCCCGCAACCAGATTCTTCGGTCGGCGCCATGGATCCAGCGAAAGAAGAGGACCAGCCGGCGCCGACCTCAGAATGACAGCACGGGCAGGCAGGAAAACCACACCAAACCCGACCGGGCTATCAGGATGACAATCGCCGACGCGAGGTTGAGCCACCGTCCGAGGCGCAGGATCGCACGTGAATCCATCCCTTCCATCCCCGCTGCCCGTATCATGATGCCCATCCGACTTCGCCCTTCCGGCCGCGCACTGCGCGGGATCATCCCCGCCGCTCTGGTGCTCGCGGCACCCGTGGCCGGCCAGGAGCCCCTGGACAGCGTCCGCGTCCACTCGCTGCAGACGGTGGTGGTGACGGCGGAGCGCGTGCCGGCGCCGCTGGCCACGTCGACCGCGACGGTGTCGGTGCTGGGCGGCGCGGAGCTGCGGCGCCTTCCCCTGCGCGGCCTGGGCGAGGCGCTGCGGCGGGTGCCGGGCTTCGCGGTGATCGATCCGGACGGGACGGGCGGCCAGGCGCGCCCCGTGGTGCGCGGCTTCTACGGCGGCGGCGAGGCGGAGTACGTGACGCTGCTGGTGGATGGGATCCCGGTGAACGCGCCGCACACCGGGCTGGCCGACTGGGACCTGGTGCCGCTGGCGGCCATCCGCTCGGTGGAGGTGCTGCGGGGCGGCGCCTCGTCCCTCTACGGCGACGCGGCCATCGGGGGCGTGGTGAACGTCGTCACCGGGCTGGCGCCGGGGACGCACCACCTGCGCGCCACGGCCGGGGGAGAAGGAGCGCTGGCCCTGTCCGCCGCCGCGTCGGGGTCCGCCGGCGGCGTGCCCGTGCAGGGGTGGGCGAACCTCGCCCGCGGCGACGGGTTCCGCGAGCACGCGGAGAGCTCGGCGCACGCGGCCGGGCTTTCCGCGTCGCTGGCGCGCGGTCCCGACGCCGCGCTCACCCTCTCCGCCCTGCATCGCAATCGCGTGTTCGACGAGCCGGGGCCGCTCACGGCCGCGGAGCTGGATGTGTCTCGGACGCAGTCGTCGCCGCTGTACCGCTTCGACCGGACGGACGAGTCGCTCACCCGCGCGTCGCTGTACGGCGTGCGGGCGGTGCGCGCGGCGCGCCTCTCCGCCTTCCTGACGGGCGAGCTGCGCGACGGGGACGCGGTGCGGACGCTGGTGCTGGCGCCGGGCTTCGCCGACACCAAGCGCCGCGCGGTGGACACCCGCCGCCTCGCGGCCACGGCGCTGCTGGACGCGCCGGCGCCGCCGCTGCCCTGGAGCGGCCGGATGATGGTGGGGATCGAAGGGTCCGCGGCGCGGATGCGGTCCGACTACTTCGCGCTGCTGACCGGCGGCGCCGATGCGTACGCCGCCGCGCCTCCCCCAGGCCGCGGGACTCCGGACGAGGCGGGGACCGGCGCGCGGGAGGCGGCCGCCGCCTTCCTGCGCTGGGAGCTGCATCCCGCCGGGCGCGTCCGCATCTCCCTGGGCGGGCGCCTGGACTGGCTCCGCGACGAGTGGACTCCCCGCGCGCCCTCCGACCCCGCCACCGCCGCGTCCGCGGAGCACACCGCCTTCTCTCCCCGCGCGGGGATCAACGTGCAGTACGCGCGCGGGCCGGTGCACGAGGGTTCGGCGTACGCCAGCGCGGGTCGCTCGTTCAAGGCGGCCACGCCGGACCAGCTCTTCGACCGGCGGACCATCCCGGTGCCCTTCGAGCCGTTCCGCATCACCGTCAGCAACCCGGAGCTCCGGCCGCAGCACGGCACCGGCTACGAAGCGGGCGCCCGGCACCGCGTCGCGCTTTCCCGCGGCGCCGCGGTGCGCCTTTCCCTGGCCGCGTACCGCGTGGACATGCACGACGAGCTGGACTTCGACGTGGCGAGCTTTCGCTACGTGAACCTCGGCGCCAGCCGCCACCAGGGGGTGGAGGCGGGGGTGGACGTGGCGGCCGGCCGGTGGGCGGGATTCGCCGCCGTCTCCGCCCAGCGCGCCGAGCAGCGCCGCGGCGAAAACAGGGGGCGCGCGCTGAAGGCCGTCCCGGGCCACGCGCTGCACGCCGGCGTGGACGCCCCGCTGCCGGCCGGCGCGACGCTGGGGGTGACCGTCACCGGCGCGGGGCGCGCCTGGCTGGACGACGCCAACACGCGGCGGCTCCCCGGCTGGACGCGCCTGGACGCGCGGCTCACGGCGCCGGTGCGCGGCGTGCGGGTGTGGGTGGAGGCCTTCAACCTGCTGGACCGCACCTACACCATCACCGGCTATCCCGACAGCGCGGATCCCTCCGTCACCTACGCGTTCCCCGCTCCGGGGCGCACGCTCCAGGTGGGGCTGAGCACCGGCGGGTGACCCGGCTGCGCGGACGGGATGGAGGAAGGCGTTCGATGATCGGCATCACGCGGAGAACAGGACATGACTGAGGTGAACACGATGACGGCCGTGCGCGTGCACGAGCCCGGCGGCCCGGAGTCGCTGCGCGTGGAGCGCGTGCCCGTCCCGGAGCCCGCGGCGGGCGAGGCGCTGGTGCGCATCGACGCCACGGGGATCAACTTCATCGAGGTGTACCAGCGCTCGGGCCAGTACCGGGTGCCGCTCCCCGCCACGCTCGGCGGCGAGGGCGCGGGGGAGGTCGTGGCCGTGGGGCCGGGGGCGGACGAGGTGCGCGTGGGCGACCGCGTGGCATGGGCGGGCGGGTTCGGCGCCTACGCGGAGTACGCGGCGATCCCCGCGGCGAAGCTGGTCCCGCTGCCGCCGGGGGTGAGCACGCGGCTGGGCGCCGCGGTCATGCTGCAGGGGATGACGGCGCACTACCTCGCGACGTCGACGTATCCGCTGCGCGAGGGGGACCGCTGCGTGGTGCACGCCGCCGCGGGGGGCGTCGGCCTGCTGCTGGTGCAGATGGCGAAGCGGCGCGGCGCCTACGTCATCGGCACGGCGGGGTCGGACGAGAAGGCGGCGCTGGCCCGGACGGCGGGCGCGGACGAGGTGATCGTCTACACACGGCAGGACTTCGTGGAGGAGGTGCGGCGGCTGACGGAGGGGCGCGGCGTGCAGGTGATCTACGACTCCGTCGGGCGCACCACCTTCCTCCCCGGGCTGGACGTGCTGGCGTTGCGGGGGATGATGGTGCTCTTCGGGCAATCGAGCGGTGCCGTCGATCCGGTCGATCCGCAGCTCCTGAACGCGAAGGGCTCGCTCTTCCTCACCCGTCCCATGCTGGGCCACTACACGGCGACGCGCGAGGAGCTGCTCCAGCGCGCGGGCGACCTCTTCGCGTGGATCGCCGCGGGCCAGCTCACCGTCCGCATCGGCGCCGAGTTCCCGCTGGCGGAGGCGGCGGAGGCGCACCGCGCCCTGGAGTCGCGCCGCACGACGGGGAAGGTGCTGCTGCGCGTGCGGGAGGCCTGAGGAGGGATCGAAAAAGAATGAACCTCACGCAGAGTCAGCAGAGTGAGCAGAGTTTGATTCGGTGCGAGGGATAACTCCGCTAACGCTACTGACTCTGCGTGAGGCATTCTTTTTCTGGATCTGGTTATGAACAGGATCTGACGGTGGCGGACGGCTCTGGCGCGCGAGGCGGACGGTGCGCAGG
Source organism: Longimicrobium sp. (assembly GCA_035720605.1). Taxonomy (GTDB): domain Bacteria; phylum Gemmatimonadota; class Gemmatimonadetes; order Longimicrobiales; family Longimicrobiaceae; genus Longimicrobium. The sequence continues at coordinate 9,852 of DASTNU010000240.1, forward strand.
TTGTGTGCATCCCCCCGCGAGCGTCTCCCATCCTCCATTCCCCCGCATCCCGCATGCAGAACAGCACGACCATCGATCTCCCGGCGTCGTCCAGGGCAGACGGGCTGCCGCGCCGGCTGGGGGTGTGGAGCGCCGCCGCGGCCGCCGTGGGGCTGACCATCGGGAGCGGGATCTTTCGCGTGCCCGCCGTGGTGGCGGCCGAGTCGGGGAGCGTGGGCGCCATCGCGCTGGTGTGGGTGCTGGGCGGCGTGATCACGCTCTGCGGCGCGCTCACCGTCGCCGAGCTGGCGGCGGCGTTTCCGCGCGCCGGGGGCATCTACGTGTACCTGCGCGAGGCGTACGGGCCGCTCGCCGCGTTTCTCTTCGGCTGGTCGTGGTTCTTCATCCGCTCGGCCGCTTCCGCGGGGACGGCGCTGGTGTTCGCGGCGTACCTGAACACCTTCGTGCCGATGGACGAAGCCGGGCAGCGCGCCGCGGCCGTGGCGCTCATCGTCCTGGTCGGCGCGGCGAACTACCGGTCGGTGCGGCTGGGCGCCGCCATCCAGGACGCCTCCACCGTCGCCAAGGTGCTGGCGATCCTGCTGGCGGCGGCCGTCCTCTTCGCGCTGGGCCGGGCGAGCGGCGGCGCGCTGGCGTCACCCACCTTCGTGCTGGGGGACGTGGGCGGGCTGGGGGTGGCGCTGGTGGCCGCGCTCTTTGCCTACGACGGGTGGATCGCGGCCACGCTGATCGCCGGCGAGGTGCGCGATCCGCAGCGGGCGCTGCCGCGGGCGCTGGCGGGGGGCGCCGCCATCATCGTCGTCACCTACCTGACGATCAACGCGGCGTACCTGTACGCCCTGCCGCTGGCGGAGCTGGCCGCCTCCAGGGCGGTGGCGGTGGACGCGGTGACGCGCGTGGCCGGCGCCGGCGGGGCGGCGCTGATCGCCGCGCTGGTGATGCTCTCCACCTTCGGCGGGCTGAACGCGGGGCTGATGACGGGCCCGCGGGTGTACTACGCGATGGCGGAGGACGGCCTGTTCTTTCGCCGGGTGGCGGCGGTGCACCCCCGGTTCGGGACACCGCACGTGGCGGTGGTGCTGCTGGTGGTGCTCACCGTGCTGAACGCCTCGGTGCGCACCTTCGAGCAGCTGGCCGAGGCGTTCGTCCTCC
>DASTNU010000241.1:0-2303 GCA_035720605.1 Longimicrobium sp.
GGCGCGCGCGCACCACCAGGGCGGCGCCGGCCGCGCCCCCCAGCGCCAGGCAGGCCAGCAGCGTCCAGCGCTGGCGCATCAGCACGCCTTTCAGGTCGCGCAGGCCGGTGGCTTCCGTTCGGCCGGGGAGGGCCAGGGGGGGAGACATGGGTTTCAGCGGGTAAGGAGGGCCACCAGCAGGCCGGCGCTGGCGGTGAGCACGCTCACGACCGTGCCCGTGTTGCGGTCCGCCCAGCCGCGCTGGGGAACGAAGATCTGGTCGCCGGAGCGGATGGGGGTGTCGCCCACGCGCTCGCCGCCGTTCAGGCGCACGTCCAGCCGGCGGCCGCCGCGCAGCAGCTGCACCCGGTCCGGGCGCGCGTCCGCCGCCGTGCCGCCCGCCACCGCCAGCACGTCGGCGATGCTCATCGTCCCGTCGACCGGGTACAGGCCGGGGGTGCGGACGGCGCCCAGCACCTGGATGCGCCGCAGGACGACGACGTCGATCGAGTTGTGCTGCAGGTACTGGCCAAAGCCCTCCACCACGCGCTCGCGCAGCGCCTGGTCCGTCAGCCCGCCGGCCTGCACCGGGCCCAGCTTGGGAAGGACGACGCCGCCGTTCTCGTGCACGGTGAAGTCGCCGGAAAGGTCGGGCTCCTGCCAGATGCGCAGCCGGACGACGTCGCCCGGGCGCACGGTGCCGCCGTCGTCGTACTGCGCGTGCAGGCCGGGGGTGGCCGCCAGCAGGGCGGCGAGAAGGAAGAGGCGGATACGCATCGATGGCTCCTGGTCAGGCGTTTCCTGCCGCCGCGCATCGCCTGCCCCGCGCGGCCGCCCACCGGGAAGGCAGCCCGCGTGCCTCCCGACGTCTTCCATCCAAATCAAATCACGACAACGAGTTACGATGACGATAGAGATGGTTCTTACGTGATTCGTGCAACGGTGCGTTACATGGCGTGCTCCATCCTGACACCACCGCTCTTTTCCTGCAGACGCTGCCTCCGCTCCGGAAACGAGTGCCCGGCCCCGAGCGAGAGCTCGGAGCCGGGCGGGAGAGGACTGCGGGTGGGTGAGATGCGGGGAGTATGGAGGAAAGCCGGGGCGCTCAGGCGCCGGCGAGGGGAAGCGTGAAGGTGAGGGTGGCGCCCTGGCCCGGGCGGCTGTCGGCGTGGATGGCGCCGCCGTGGGCCTCCACGATGGCGCGGCTGATGGCGAGCCCCAGCCCCGTGCACCCGCGGCACTTGCCCGCGCTCCAGAAGCGGTCGAAGACGCGCGGCAGGTGCCCGGGTTCGATCCCGCTTCCCGTGTCGGCCACGGAGAAGCGGATCTCGCCGTCCATCGTGTCGGCGGAGAGGGTGATGGCGCCGCCGGCCGGCGTGTGGCGCACCGCGTTGCCGATCAGGTTGGCGAACACCTGGTGCACCCGCTCCTCGTCCGCGAGCACCACGCAGCCCGGGGCGCTTTCGACGGCCAGGCGGATGCCCTTCTGCTCGGCGAGCGGGCGGTAGACCTCCGCCACGCTCTGCAGCAGCACGCCGGCCCGCACCGGCTCCGGCGACACGGAGAAGTGCCCGGCGTCCATCCGCGACAGGTCCAGCAGGTCCGCCGCCAGCCGCCGCATGCGCTCCGCCGAGTCCGCGATCACCGCCACCTGCCGGCGATGGGGAACGAGAGACGCGTCCTCCGGCCACGCCCGCAGCAGCGCGCCGCTGGCGATGGAGATCACCTGCAGCGGGCTGCGCATCTCGTGCGACACCGCGGCCAGCGCCTGCTCGCGGCAGCGCGCCTCCGCCTGCGCCTCCCCGAAGAGGCGGGCGTTGTCCAGCGCGACGGCCGTGGCGCGCGCAACCTCTTCCGCCAGCCGCACGTCGTCCTGGTCCGCCGCGCGGACGCCGGTGGTTCCCAGCGTCAGCACGCCCAAGGTGCGGCCGCGGGCCCGGAGCGGCAGGCAGGCGAGGGAGCGGAAGCCCTGCGGCATCGTCTCCCCGTCCGCCACGATGGCCGCGCCGCCGCGGGCGACGCGCTCGGCCAGCTCGGGCGCGCCGTCCGGGTGCCACCCCTCCGGACCGCCGTGCACCGTCGCTCCGGCCTCCAGCGTGCCGTCCGCGCGCAGCACGTCGATGCGTACGAAGTCGGCCAGCGCGGGCACCAGCACGCAGCCGAGGCGCGAGAGCACGTCCGGGACGCGCTCCGCCAGCGTCTCCGGGGCGGCCTCCAGCAGCTCGTTCGCCAGGGCGAGCAGGCGGGCGCGGCGCTCCAGCGCCTCGATGCGCTGCCGGGCGGCGGCGAGCTCGCAGACGTCGGGAGAGGCGAGGTAGACGATG
>DASTNU010000242.1:0-5144 GCA_035720605.1 Longimicrobium sp.
CCAGGCAGTCGATCTGCCCGTCGTCCCCCGCCCTGCCCAGGTCGCCGGTGCGGTACATCCGCGCGCCGGGGAGCTCCGAGAGCGGATCGGGAAGGTAGCGCTCCGCCGTGAGCGCCGGGCGGTCCAGGTACCCGCGGGTGACCCCGGCGCCCGCCATCATCAGCTCCCCCTCCGCGCCGTCCGCCACCGGCCGCAGGGTCCGCGGCTCGATCACCCGCACCGCGGACCCCGCCACCGCCCGGCCGACGGTCACGGGCCGGTGCGGATCGCGGGGGATGAGGGCGCAGGTGGAGTAGGTGGTGTCCTCCGTGGGCCCGTAGAGGTTCAGGATGCGCTCCACTCCCGTTCCCGCGTAGAGCGCGTCCGCCAGCGCCCGCGGCACCGGCTCCCCGCCGAGGGCGAGCGTGCGTACGCTGGCCGGAACCGCGCCCTGGCGCAGCAGCTCCGCCGCGGCCGTCGGCACCATGCTGGCCAGGCGGACGGGCTCGCGGACGGCCGCCAGCGCGAGCGCATCGTCCACCAGCACCAGCGTGCCGCCCCAGCACAGCGTGCCGAAGACCTCCGCGATGGACACGTCGAAGCACACGGAGGTGGCGCCCAGCGCGCACGCCCGCTCCTGGTCCGTGACCGTCTCCCGCAGCCAGCGGAGGACGACGGAAGCGCTGCGGTGCTCGATCTGCACCCCCTTGGGGCGGCCGGTGGACCCCGACGTGTAGATGACGTACGCCAGGTTCTCCGGCCGGGCGAGCGGGGGCGGGTCCTCGTCCGGCGCCGCGGCGATCTCCGGGTCCGCGTCCACCGCGACGGTCCGCCCCGCGTGCGCGGGAAGGCGGTGCGCCACGGCGGAGTGGGTGAGGACGACGGGGGCGCGGGCGTCGTCCAGCATGGTCGCCACCCGCTCCGCGGGGTACGCGGGGTCCAGCGGGACGTACGCGCCCCCCGCCTTCAGCACGCCCAGCATGGCCGCGACGAGCTCCGGCGTGCGCGGCAGGAAGAGCGCGACCGGCACCTCCGGCCCCACGCCCAGCGCCCGCAGCCGGTGCGCGACCCGGTTGGCGCGCGCGCTCAGCGCCGCGTACGAGACCCGCGCCTCCAGGTGGACCAGCGCGGTGCGCTCCGGCGCGGCGGCGGCCTGCGCCTGGAAGAGCTCGTGGACGCAGCGCGGCTCCACGGCGTCGGGTGCGGGGGAGAAGGGTGAAGCGGGCACGGCAGGGACGGCGGCGGGGGATACGGCGAGGGGCGGACCCGTCGTAGCAGATCCGCCCCCCTACAGTAACTCCGTTACCGCGCCGGCCGAAAGTGTCCTAGCCGTTCTCGCGCAGCACGCGGCCCAAACGGGCCATGCCTTCGCGGATGGCGTCCGGCGGCGAGTAGGAGAAGTTCATCCGCATCCCGCTGCGGCCGGCGCGGCTCCCCGGCACCGCGAACGCCGAGCCGGGGACGTAGGCCACGCCCGCCCGCATCGCCGTCTCCAGCAGCGCCTCGGTGTCGTACCGCTCCGGCAGCTGCACCCAGAGCAGCGCGCCGTTGCAGGGCGTGCTCCAGGTGGAGCCCGCCGGCAGCTCGCTGGCCAGCAGCTCCAGCATCAGGTCGCGGCGCACGCGGTACTCCGCCCGCACCCGGGCCAGGTGCTGGGGAAAGCCGCCGTCCTGCAGGTACGCCGCCGCCATCCGCTGGGTGAAGCTGGACATGTCCAGGTCCTGGCCGTCCTTGGCGCACCCCAGCACGGGCACCAGGTGCTCCGGCGCCACGATCCACCCCAGGCGAAAGCTGGGCGCCAGCACCTTGCTGAACGAGCCCACGTACAGCACCCACTCGTCGTCCAGGGCGCGCATGGGCGGCTCCGGGCGCTCGTAGTACAGCATGCCGTACGCGTCGTCTTCCACGATGGGCACGCGGTAGCGGCGCGCCAGCTCCACCAGCCGCTCGCGCTTGCCGGGGCTCAGGCTGCACCCCAGGGGGTTGTGGCCGTCGGTGATGCAGTAGATCCAGGCGGGGCGCTCGCCGGCTTCCAGGTACCGCTCCACCGCGTCCACGTCCATCCCCGTCTCCAGGTCCGTGCGCACGGCGAGCACGCGCGGCTGGTACGGCTCGATGACCTGCTTGAAGCCCATGTACACCAGCTCGTCGCAGATCAGCGTGCCGCGGGGCTCCAGGAAGACGCGGGCGACCAGGCTGAGCGCCTGCTGGGCGGCGGTGGTGAGGAACACCTGCTCCGGCCGGCACTCCACCCCCCGCTGCGCCATGATGCGCACCACCTCTTCCTTGAGCGGGCGAAAGCCGGGCTTGTACTGCAGCGCCTCGCCGTCCTCGCGCAGCACGCGCTCCGCCGCGCGGGCCAGGCCGTCCACCGGGAACAGCTCCGGCGCGGGAAGGCCCAGCGCAAAGGTGATCAGGTCGTCGCGGCCGCTGAACGAGAGCATCCGCTGGATGATGGAGGGGCGCACCTCGCGCGTCCACGCGGCCAGCGGCAGGGCGTCGGCAGGGTGCCGCGGCGCGGCGCGCGCCAGCGGTACCGCGGGAATGGCGGCGGGGGGGGTGTCGACTACGCTCATGGGCCCCTGGGGGAACAATCGGCGCGCACGCTCCCGGGGAAGCGCCGCGCCGAACACTGGTTCCAAATGTAGGATCACTGCCTTCGTGGTCCTAGAACTTATTCCAGGATCGTAAAGTTAGCAACAGTACGTCGTAAAACGTATGGAGTTCACGCGGGTCTGCTCCTTCTGCGGGTGACAGAACACCGTTGCTGCCTGCGAGATGGATTCAGATCGGGTTTCTGCGTGGCGGGACCCGGTCCGCCTGTCGTCGGTAGCTTCCTGTACCAGCGCAGACGCAAACGGCGCGGCCCGGCCGCGCCTGCGGTGGGCAGGCGTGTTCGCCGGCAGGCGGCATACGTGAGCCGACACCACAAGCGGACGGAGCTGCCGGAAAAGCTGGACAAAATCAGGCAGGTTGGTTACAATAGGGACGCCTCGCGTCATACGCGAAACGGCCATCTTCATCGATCGAAAATCAAACCGAGGACAGAGCATGCAACCCATCGCGCGCCCGCTGATCGTGATGCACTCGGACCCCGTCTTCAAGGAGCGGGTGCGCCGGGTGGGCAGCCAGCGGTTCAAGACCCAGTTCGTGGACGACTGGGACGCGCTGCGCACCGCGCTCATGGAGTCGCCGCCGGCCGCGCTGGTGGTGGTCGATCCCTACACCCGCACCTACGGCACCGAGGCGGAGCTGGCGCCGGAGCTGCGCTCCGTGCTGTGGGAGTTCCCCAGCGCCACCGTGATCACCGCGCTGGAGGTGCGCCGCGGCCGCGTGCGCGACCTGCGCACGCTGGGCGAGTGGGGGGTGAAGGAGGTGATCGCGCTGGACGAGGAAGACACGGTGGAGGCCATCTCCCGCCGCCTGCGCAGCGCCCAGGGGCGCCCGCTGCAGAGCCTGCTGGAGCGCTCGCTCCCCACCAACCTTTCCGGCCGCGCCCGCGCGCTGCTGATGGCCGCCGCCGAGGTGGTGGCGGAGGGCGGGCACGGCCGCGACCTGGCCGCCAGCCTGAAGCTTTCCGAGCGCACCCTGCTGCGCTGGGCGGAGCAGGCGGACCTGCCGCCCCCGCGCCGCATCCTGGCGTGGATGCGCGTGCTGCTGGCCTGCGAGCTGCTGGACGACCCCGGCCAGACGGTGCTGAGCGTGGCCTACACCTGCGGCTACGCCAGCGACAGCTCGCTGCGCCGCGCCGTGCAGGAGTTCACGGGGGTGATGCTGACGCAGCTGCGCAAGCAGGGCGCCTTCGCCACCGCGTCGGAGAAGTTCCTGGCGGAGCTGAACGAGGCGCGCGAGGCGGGACGCATCCGCCGCCAGGAGACCAAGCTGGGCGACGACGAGACCGAGGTGGACATGCGGTCGCGCATCCATCCCCCGCACGAGGAGATGACGCTGGCCGCCACCCTGGACGCGCCGCCGCACGTGCCGCGGCGACGCGGCCGCCGCAAGGCCGGCGCCGTCTGACGCTCCCGTTCCGCAGCCCTTTCGCAGGAGGCCCGCGCGATCCCGTTCGCGCGGGCCTCTTGCGTTCCGCGCGCTCCGCGCCGGACGATACGTCACGAACAACGGCGTCTGCTCACGCAGAGGAAACGGAGGGAAGCGGGGGAACGGCAGAGCCGTCGTTCCCAGGGGGGCGTCCCCGTGGTCTCGCCCGTGCGCGGAGCTTCCGACGCGGATCGGGAATGACGGCGGTGCGCCCGTCCGCGGCCGGATCGACGGAGAACCCGTTTTTTTCTGTTGTTCTCCACCCCTTCCGTCGTTACACTCGCGGCGTGCTTCCTGCTTGTGCGCTGCTGGCGCCGCGCGGCCACCACATCCGACCACGAATGGCACGCAACCGAGACCGGGAGTCCCGTCCCCACGCAGGGCCCCCGTCCGCCGTCGACGCGGGCGATTCCGAGACGCTGCTCGCCGTTCCCGAGGAGCCGCCGCCCGACCCGCACCGCTGGTCGGGCGAGGGCGTGGTGCACCGGGCGCCGGTGAACGACGAGCCGCCGCACGGCCGCACCCTGGTGGAGCGCGTGCTGGAGGCGCGCACCTTTCCCTTCCTGCGGCTGCTGCTGTACTACGTGCTGCTGGTGGCGGTGATGTCGGTGCTGGTCTACTACGTTCCCGCCGTGCGCGAGGCGTTTCTGGCGCCGCAGGCGCTGGACATGGAACAGGGCGGCGGGCTGGTGGGCCCGGTGGGCGAGGACTTTGGACCCAGCGTGTCGCTGAACGAGGCGCTGCGCCGCGCGCTGGGCACCATGCTGGTGATCCTGGGCGCCCTGGCGCTGGTGCTGCCGGTGGCCTGGGTGTACATGCTCACCAAGCGCTTTCGGTACGACCCGGCGCTGGTCTCGTCCGTCATCATCCTGCCCATCGTGGTGGCGGGGATCGCGCTGGTGGTCAAGAACAGCGTGGCGCTGGCGTTCGCGCTGGCGGGGATCGTGGCGGCGGTGCGCTTTCGCAACACCCTCAAGGACCCGCGCGACGCCGTCTACATCTTCCTGGTCATCGGCATCGGCCTTTCGTCGGGGGTGCAGGCGCTGGACGTGGCGCTGGTGATGTCGCTGGCGTTCAACTACGTGGTGCTGCTGGTGTGGAAGTTCAACGTGGGCAGCATCTAC
>DASTNU010000243.1:0-2492 GCA_035720605.1 Longimicrobium sp.
CCACAGGTGCGGGACGAGGTGGCGGCCCTGCTGACGGACCAGCTGCGGCGGTGGGCGGAGCAGGACGGAACGATGAACGCTTTCCTGATCGCGGACCTGCTGGATCTGCCCGCGGTGGAAGCGGCGCCGGTGATGCGGGAGGCGTTTGAGGCGGGTGCGGTGGACGAGTCCGTGGCGGGCGACTGGGAAAACGTGCAGGTGGCACTCGGGCTGCTCGACAAGCGCACCACGCCGCCGCCGCGGTTCCAAATCCTGCCACCTTCCGCCTTCCGCGACTTCGAGCCGGCGTCTGGCCCTTCCCTGCAGAGCACCAGGCTGGCGGCGAAAGCCCGGAACCGGCGCAAGATGGCAAAGCAGTCGCGCAAGAAGAACCGCCGGCGCAGGTAGCCATCGCACACCGTCCTCGCGTGTCACATCACGAAGCCCCGGCGATTGCGCTCGCCGGGGCCGTCCGTTGTCTGGTCACCCCATCGCCCCGTCACCGCTCGCGGATCCACCCAGCTTCTCCGCGACTCGCCCCAGCGCCGCGTCCAGCATGGGCACTCATCTTCCGCATCGGCATCGACCGCACCCGGCGTAGCGCCTGGGATGAGCGCCGCAAGCGGAAGACGAAAGCCCCGGCGACGTGCTCGCCGGGGCCGTGCATCGTCGCTCACCCGTCCACCCGTTTCACCTCATCGATCCATCAGAACTGGATGCCCAGCTTGAGCCCGACGGTCTCGGGACGGAATTCTCCGGGCCCGGTGGGCGAGTAGCCGGCGGCAGAGAGGCGGACCTCCGGCCCGAGCGTCAGGGCGCGGCCGTCGCCCAGGTTGTACTTCGCCCCGAAGCTGAACAGGTAGCTGATGCCCACGTCCTTGAGAATGGGATCGAAGTGGGCGGATTCGTCGTCCCGCACCAGCAGCTCCGGGACCACGCCGGCCTCCGCGTACGGCAGCAGGCCTTTGCGCGGGTTCACCAGGTTGTACCCCAGGGTGATCGGCGCGCCCACGTACAGCAGGTCCACGTGGATCTCCGTGGTTTCCGTCGGGGTCTCCGTCCGCTCCCTGAATCCCTTGTTGGAGAAGGAGAGCCCCAGGCGCAGTGAAGTGCGGGGCCCGATGCGCGCCAGGCGCGAGGCGCCTACCGAGTAGCGTACGGCCTCGAGCTGGGACCGCTTGAACGTGACCTCCCCGTCCGCGATCGAGCTGGAATAGGAGTTGGGCCCCGTGGCGTCCAGCGAGGCCTCGACCTGCCAGCGCGGATGTGCCTGGGCATGCGCGGCGGGCGCCGCCGCGGCGAGGAGGGCAAAGCCCAGTGTGGCGAGGGACAGGCCTCTGACGAGATTCGCAGGCATGAAGGCTCCTTGGAGCAAGGGTGACCAGTCGTGGCGAGAGCGCCGACCACACAGAACGTCCGGTGCCGCGCGTTCGCGACAGCAGGCGGCAGAGGGTGAAGCTGGCGATCGCGTCGAATCGGACGGGCTCGCCGGGATTTCTCGCTTTGCGTGCGCTGCGCAATGATGATCGTGCGGCGCGCCGGGGGAAAGAGGAAAGCCCCGGCGCGGTCGCGCGCCGGGGCTTCCGTCCCACGTGACAGTCCGTCGCAGTCCCGGCGACGGCAGCGACACGATCGGCGGCCCGGTCTGCTCCTGCTTCCCGTCCTGCCTGGTTCCCGAACACGAAAAAAGAGCCGCCCCCTCGCGGGGGCGGCTCCATTCCGCTGCCTTTGCCAGGTGGCTCAGGCGACGCGGGTCACGTTCTCGGCGGCGGGGCCCTTCTGGCCCTCCACCACGTCGAACTCCACCTGCTCGCCCTCGGCCAGCGACTTGAAGCCGCTGCCCTGGATGGCCGAGTGATGGACGAAGCAGTCCTTCGCGCCGTTCTCCGGCGTGATGAAGCCGAAGCCCTTGCTGTCGTTGAACCACTTCACGGTTCCGGTGGTACGCATACCGTACTCCTGTTTTGCTTTGCTGACCGTCGTGGGGCGCGGTATTTCCGTACTCACCGAACAGTCGTGCGTCGCGGGCTTCTCGGCGCCCCCGCGGTGGCGTTTGCTTTTTCGCGAACAACAAAAAAGGACCGGGGACAGTAGCTTCCCAGGTCCGTTCGTCCTCTGGTTTTCAGCCGCATCGTGCGGCGTCCGCTTGCCGAAGTGATCAATCTATACGATCCGCCCGCGGTTGTCAACCGGGGCACCCGCGGCGGGCGGACGCGGCCCCGGCCGGATCAATCGGTGATCAGCACCGACTCCACGATCCTGCCCTCGCGCACCAGGGCGTACCCCGCGTGCTGGCCCTGCCGCCACGAGCCGGGGGGGCTGGTGAACGCCCACACCTCGTCGCCGTCCTGGGCGTCGCGCTTGAGCTTCTGCCACGCCATCCGCGTGCGGAGCGCGGCCCCGGGCTTGAGGTTGCGCTGGTACGAGGTGGGAACGTCCTCCGCCCGCTGCGTAAGCCACTCGTTGGGGATCTTCACGGTCGCGCGCATGAAAGATAAGGGAGTCGTGGGGGG
>DASTNU010000244.1:0-3318 GCA_035720605.1 Longimicrobium sp.
ACTTCACCGCGTACGACAGGATCGCCGTCTGGTCGAAGCCGCCCTGGTCCAGCGCCGCGCGAATGGCGCCCACCCGCCCGTCCATCATGTCCGAGGGCGCCACCACGTCCGCCCCCGCCGCCGCGTGCGTCACCGCCATCCGGGCCAGCAGCGCCACGGTGGAGTCGTTGTCCACGTCGCCGCCGCGGATCAGCCCGCAGTGCCCGTGGCTGGTGTACTCGCACAGGCACACGTCGGTGATGGCCACCAGCTCCGGCAGCTCCGCCTTCAGCCGGCGCAGCGCCCGCTGCACCACGCCGTCCTCCGCGTAGCCGCTGGTCCCCTCCTCGTCCTTGCGGTCCGGGATGCCGAAGAGGAGGACGGCGGGAATCCCCAGCCGCAGCGCCTCTTCCGCGTCGCGCACCAGCTCGTCGGCGGAGGTCTGCTCCACCCCGGGCATGGAGGCCACCGGCCGCCGCACCCCCTGCCCCTCGGTGACGAAGAGGGGCAGGATCAGGTCCGCCGGGCGCACCTCGGTCTCGCGCACCATGGCGCGGACGCCCTCCGTGCGCCGCAGGCGGCGCGGCCGGGCCGCGGGAAAGCGGGCACTCACTGGCTCGTCGACTCCCCCGTCAGAAGAACGCGGACAGCGCCACGCTGACCGCCTGCTCGCGCCACCCCGTCCCCGTCTCGCGGGCCCACGCGGCCCGCGCCTCCGCCCTGCCGATGCGCAGCGCGGCCTCTACCTCTCCCCCGTCGCTGCGGCCGGTGCGCCAGGGCGAGAACAGGTTCCCGCCCCCCACCTCCGCCAGCGAGCGCTGCGTCCGCTCGCGCTGGTAGAAGCGCCCGCCGATCCGCAGCCGCGCGTCCAGCAGCTCCCCGGAGGCGTAGGCGGCGCGCTCCCATCCTTCCCCGCCCAGCGGGTGGCCCAGCGGCTGGTCGCCGCGGGCCCAGTTGCCGGGAAAGGTGGCGTTGAAGTACCAGGCCCCGTGCAGGCAGCATCCCGCAAAGCGCGCCGCCTCGACTCCCGCCGACACCTCCGGCATCCCGGGAATCGCCGGGACGGAGAGACCCGCCACCCACCCCGGCTGCTCGTTCAGCGCCCCCGCCCCGTCGTCCGCGCCCCATTCCAGGTAGACCGTCGCCGGCAGCAGCGCCTCGGTGGGCAGGCGCAGGCGGGCGTCGAAGGAAAGGATCTGGTTCTCGAAGTCCGAGCTGCGGATCACCCCCACCGCCAGCCCCGCCAGGTTCCGCAGCGTCGCCGGCCGTCCCTCGCCCCCGAAGATCGCCGCGCGGTTGATCCCCAGGGTGAGCCGCGGGTGCGGGCGCACGCCCAGCCGCGCGCCGAACAGCCACGGCTCCGTGGCGTGCCGCTCCTCGTCCAGCATCGGGCCGGCGAAGACGTGCCCCGTCACCAGCCCGGCATGCCGCAGGAAACCGGGAAGGCGCAACGGGCGCGTCCGCTGCAGCTCGATCCGGGGAAGCGCCTCCCGCGGCGAGAGCGAGACGCCGCCGAAGCGCCCCGGCCCGTACCGCACCTCCGCGCGTCCGGCGGAGAGCTGCCACCCGCGCGCGCCGGCGGCCACCTCCCAGCGCGGCGCCTCCACCTCGCCGTCCCGGAAGAGCACCTCTCCCGCGACGATGGCGGCGCGTCCCGGCATCACCCCGCCCGCCGCGCGGGCGAAGGCGCCGGTGCGGTCCGCCACCGGCCGCGGGTCCTGCCGCGCGGCGAAGTAGCCGATGGCGGGAGAGAGCACGCCCGTGGTCTCGGCGTATCCGGCGCCCACTTCCCCTCCCAGGAGCACCGGATCGATGACCGGCCCGTACTCCGGAAATTCCTCGACGAAGCGCTCCAGCCATCCTTCCAGCAGCGCTTCCCACTCGCCCCGCGGCGGGTGCCCGGAGTCGTCGAACACCGCCGACGCCGCCTCCAGCAGCGCCGCGAACACCGCCGCGCGCGGCACCGCCCCCTGCGCGGGCAGGTACGAGGGCGCCAGCCCCACCCCCTCCAGCCGCCCGGCGGCGCGCACGGCCCAGTGCCCCGGCGGCAGCAGCGGCGACGCGTCGTAGGCAATGGTGAAGTCGGGGAGGGAGACCACCAGGTCCCTCAGCGCCTCCACCCAGGTCACCCGCCGGGCCGTGTCCACCCCCACGCTGTCCGTCTGGGCCGCGGCGCCCGGCGCGACCGCGAGGAAAAGGGCCAACAGGAGCGAACGCCGCCCTGCCCACCCCCCCCGCCTCTCGCTCCCCCGGCTGGATGTCATCCGCTTCGCGCGCAGAAGTCCTGGATTGCCCGCGTGAGCCCGGGGATGGTGTATTCCTCCGCCTCCACGTCCACCCGCATCCCCAGCTCCCTGGCCGTTCGGGTCGTGATCGGGCCGATGGAGGCCACCGCCGCCCGCCCCACCTCCGTGCCGACGAGCTCGACGAAGTTCCTGGCCGTGGAGCTGGCGGTGAAGGTGACGAGGTCGACCTCGCCGCGCTCCAGCATCCCGCGCACCCGCTCCGCGCCGGCGCCGTCCTGCTCGGTGGAGTACGCCGCCACCTCGACGACGTCCGCCCCCTGCTCCCGCAGCCGCTCCGGCAGCACCGTCCGGGCGATGTCGGCGCGGGGAAGGAGGACGCGGCTTCCCGCCCCGACACCCGCGCGCAACAACGTTTCAACCGCGGCTTCTGCGACAAACTCGCCGGGAACGGCGTCCGGCCTGATCCCGCGGCGCTCCAGCTCCCCCGCCGTGGCCGGGCCGATGGCGCAAACCTTGACGCCGCAGAGGGATCGCGCGTCACACCCCTGCTCCGCGAGGGCGTACCAGAATCTCTCCACCCCGTTCACGCTGGTGAAGACGATCCAGTCGAAGCTCCGCGCCTGCGCCGCCGCGCGCCGCAGCGGCTCCTCGTCCGCCGGCGGGACGATGCGGATGGTGGGGAACTGCACCACCTCCGCCCCCAGCGCCTCCAGCGCCGCCGCGAAGTCGCTGGCCTGCGCCCGCGCGCGGGTGACGACGATGCGCCTTCCCGAGAGCGGCCGCCGCTCCCACCAGGACAGTTTGTCCCGCAGCGAGACGACCTCGCCGACGACGATCAGCGACGGCGCGCCGATCCCCGCCTGGCGCGCGACCTCAGGCAATGTCTCCAGCGTACCGGTGACGGTGCGCTGCCGCGGGTACGTCCCCCACTCGATCGCGGCGGCGGGCGTCTGCGGGGCGCGGCCGTGCTCCACCAGGCGGCGGAAGTTCTCCGCCATCTTCCCCCCGCCCATGTAGAAGACCACGGTCCCCACGCCGCGGGCCACGTGCGCCCAGTCCACGTCCGTGTCGGGCTTGGTGGGGTCCTCGTGGC